>NZ_BKZR01000018.1:0-56584 GCF_008974225.1 Weizmannia acidilactici
ACGAGGGTGTCTTGGAATGCCCGATATTTAAACAGTGTCGAGAAAAACTTGACACATACTAAACCCGTTCACCACATTGACATCATCTCATCCGGGCCGGATAATAAAGCTATAAAACTATTGTGAATCTTGGGTGCAAAATGAATATATTTTTCGATGCCTGTACATGATGGACATCCATAATGGAGGTTAAGCGATGAATGTCAAAAAAATAGTACTTGCCGGCCTTTTTATTGCATTAGAAGTGATTTCAACACGATTTCTGTCCATACAAACGCCGGTCCTAAGAATTGGATTTACTTTTATTCCCACAGCATTGTCTGCTTGTATACTGGGGCCGTTATTTGCAGGCATTACTGCAGGATTGGCAGATGTCATAGGGATGATGTTATTTCCGGCAGAAGGGGCTTATTTCCCGGGTTTTACACTCTCGGCATTTCTGGCAGGCGCCATTTACGGATTGTTTTTCTATAAAAAACCTGTGAGATTTTGGAGAGTATGTTTGGCGGTGTTGATCATAACAATTTTTGTTAATCTTGGTCTAGATACGCTATGGCTATGGATGCTTACCGGAAAGGGGATACTCGGTTTATTACCGGCACGGATGATGAAATCCGCCATTATGTTCCCCATACAAGTCATCACCATTCAAGTAGTCTGGAAGTCCCTTGCCGCAAGTTTGAAGCATCGATTGTCTTTTGGCGGGACCAATTAAAGGTTTGGTGCCCGGCATTTTTCTCACAAACTGTCCGGCTATTAACTGGGCGCGGCGGATGGGATTAAACGGGTCAAAACAGTTAGAATGTTTTTCCCCGGAAATTTTTTTGTTGTGGAACCATTGATGATGCCCCTTTCATTCTTTTGAAGAAAGCGCGTATTTGTTTTAAAGGGGCTTTACATGGTCATGTGTTATGACGGATAGAGCGCGAAAAAGCAAAAAGGAAATACCGGTGATGATGCAATGCACAGGGGAAACCGTGTCGGGAAAAAAAGCGTCGAAATTGCCCTCCCCCTTTAGGACAAGCTAATGTAAATTCTACCGTTACGCTTGGTACATACTAAAAGAACAATTAAAAAAAACCATCCACAAGGTGATTTTTCACCTTGTGGATGGTTTCATCCTTTTATCATGCTAACTGCTCTTTATTGCTCCGTGCCAATTCTCCAGCTGCCTTTACGCGGATTCTAGTTGCGTTGCCTGGAAGGTATGCGAGTGGGATATCCTCTATATCAACAACAACAAGACTATCAGGATCTGCTCCGGCTTTAATCGCTTCGGACATAGCCTGGGATTTAGCAGATTCCAAGGCTTGTTCTCTACCTATTTCATCCAGCACATAAATTTTTTCAATTTGCCCGCTTACTTGCGAAATCGCCGACCCAATTGCGTTGGCAACACCTGAATGTTCGGGGCGAATCACTGCTGATGCCCCTTTCAAGACATCCGGCAATAAAATGCTGCCGCCGCCAACTAGAATGACAGGTACGGGAGCTGGACTTGTTTTCATTTTATCAATGGCTTCTTCCACCATTTCTACCATTCTATCATAAACCTTATTTAAAATTTCCTTATTGAGGTGGGCAACTTTGGATGCATCCCCAAGTTTCACTTTCCCCAGCGCTACTGCCACATCTGTTGTTGTCAGTGTATCCCCTCCGAAAACTAATCCCTTTTCCGGAAGTCGGTAGCCGACGCTATCCGGACCGATCGTAAATTGCCCATCTTCTTGTATTCGGACAATTGTTCCTCCGCCAAGGCCAATGGAAATAAGATCCGGCATACGGAAATTCGTACGCGCTCCGCCAATTTCAACAGCCAGTGAAGATTCCCGCGGGAAAGACTGGACAAGCACACCAACGTCTGATGTGGTGCCCCCGACATCCACGACAATCGCATCCGACAGGTTACTTAAATAGGAAGCACCGCGCAATGAATTTGTCGGGCCGCAAGCTACTGTAAAGATTGGGTATTTTACCGCATAATCAACAGACATCAAAGTACCGTCATTTTGCCCGAAAAATACATTGGCTTCGATTCCTTCGCTTTTCAGAGCTTTTATAAAACCATCCGCCGCTGTTTTGGCTACATTTACAACCGATGCATTCAAAATGGTGGCATTTTCCCGCTCCAGAAGACCAACTGAGCCGATTTCAGATGACAACGAAATGGAGACTTGATCTCCCAATACTTCCGTAAAAATCTCGCTCGCCTTATGCTCATGAGTTTGGGAAACGGGTGAAAATACAGATGTTATTGCAATAGAATCGACCTTCCCCTTAATCTCATTTGCGATTTTATAAAGGTAATCTGTATCTAATGCAGTAATTTCCCGCCCATCAAATTCATGACCGCCACGCACTAAATAAACGTGCTTACCTAATGCTTCCCTCAGATCTTTCGGAACACCGATAAGCGGCTTTACTGCCAGTGTCGCAGGTGCCCCGATTCGGACGACCGCTATTTTGTTTAATCTTTTTCTTTCTACAATTGCATTTGTGCAGTGCGTAGTACCAAGCATTGCGTATTTTATTTGATCCCGGGGCACGTTGGCATCTTTAATTATTTTATGCATAGCATTATAAATGCCAGTTGCAACATCTTCCGTCGTCGGTGATTTTGTTTCAGCTATTACTGTATTGTTTTCATCCAATAAAACCGCATCAGTATGTGTACCGCCAACATCAATACCTACCCGATAAATTCCCATTATGAACGCACTCCCTCTTTTACAAGTTTTTCTACCGGAACATAATCGACATGATAACCAAAATATTTTGGCCCGACTGTTGCAATCCCTTTTTCTGTTCTCCATTTTGGATGACAAGGTATCCCGATTACAATACATCTGGCCCCATATCGAATGCCCTCGGTTGTAATTGGAAGCCCCGTTTCCGCATCCAGAACGGCAATTAAATCAGGCGTTACACATAATAAACGCTGTTCTGTTCGTGCCAACAGATGCTCGTTTTGGAACCGAAGTGTAAGTGTCTCACCTTTATTTTCCTGCATACCTTCAAACGTTGCTGTCCCCTTGGCGAAACCGGATTCTGTTTTGCGGTTAATATCATTCACTTTGCCATGGAATAATTGGTAACCTTTCACTTTTTTGATGACTTCCCGGACAGGATTAACGTTATTTTCCTTTGCCAGCCGGATGGTTCTCCCAATTTCCTCCTCTAATTTTAAAATGTTCTGTATTCCACTTTCTTTTAGATTTCGTCCCCTCATAGAATACATAGCTGTCATAGCAGATCCGCCCATTTGCACAGTTGCTGCACGAGCAATCCTTTCTGTCCACACGTTATCAATGGTGGATAACAAGACTGTATTTCCTTTTTCATCGGCTAAAATCGCCGGTGTTGCCGGGATACCATCCAAATAAAACGTAACCATTTGCAGCTCCGGAAAAGCTCTGCCCATACCATCTGCATCTACAACCGGCAATCCAAGCCTCGCCGCAAGAGCAAATGGCAACATGGAATTGACACCTCCTGCTTCGATTGGAAAGGTGGCATAAATTTTTTCACCAAGATAAGCTTCTAAATTGCGAAAAGCGACTAGTGCTTCTTCCCCGCTCGGCGCTTTTTCAAGCATGACCGTCGGAGCCCCCATCATGGAAGAAGGAACAACCAAAGCATCATCCGGTACTTCATCTGCATCCAACAAAGTTATTTCCCCATATTCCTCAATTGCCTGGATTGCCATCAATTTCCCGATATAAGGATCACCGCCGCCACCCGTGCCCAGTAGAGCTGCTCCGACGGCAATATCTTCTATTTCTTGTACTCCTATTTTTCTCATTTTTGTCTAAACCTCCAATATTTCAATTATTTAAGATGCAGCTTTTTCATCAACGGTGTTTTTCCTGGCTGCCTGCATAATAAGTACTCCTGCTAAATAAACCACTGCACTTGCAAGCAGGGAATTGATAGATGGAATCCCGGCTTTCACAAAATATCCAACTGCAAACCCCGCTACCCAAGCAATCATGGTCACCGGATTTATTTTCTCTTCACTTTCCGGCAAAGCTCCCTTTTTGCGGCTTTCATCCAATTCTTTTTTGTGTGTCTTCAACACGAAATAATCCATGACCATGATCCCTGCAACAGGAGGCACTAATACGCCAAGAAAGACAAGAAATTCAGTAAATCGGTTAAGGATTCCCATCACAGACAATATCGTTCCAATGGCACCGATCACGAGTGTAACCATCCCACGGTTGAGCTTAATATTGAAAATCGTATCGAAAATATTCGTAAAACCGAGAGAAGATGAATATAAATTCAAGTTATTAATTTTAACCGTTGAAAAGACAACCACCAACGCGCCAAGCCATCCCGAAGTTTGCATCATGATACTCGCAACATTACTTGTCCTTGCAGCAAGTGCCATTAATACCGCAATCATATTGATGCCAAGTTCTCCGATGATGGTTCCAATCATTGTCATCCAAAATACATCTTTCCCGTTTCTTGCAAATCTGCTGAAATCCGGAGTGATAACGGCCCCAATGATAAATCCGCCCGCAACCATCGTTGTTGCGACTCCCATCGTCAAAGGTTTTCCAGCCGGAGAGCTGCCCATTAAATCCATGATGGAATGATTGCTGAGAACTTGATAAATCCCAACAGCAACCGCCAATAAAAAAGCAGGCACAGCAATTGAAGCTGTCGCACTTAAAATCTTAAACCCAAATATCACTAAAATGGTTACGCCAAATCCTGTAATGGCAGCTGCAACAGGAAGACTGATAGCCCCGTTTGAAGATTGGACAATTCCTTGAGCAAAAACAGAGTTTTGCACGCCGAACCATCCGATTGTGGATATGGCAATGACCGCGCCTATAATACTTGATCCATATCTGCCAAAGCCCGTCCAACGGGATAATAAACTTGTTGACAAGCCTTCTTTTGCACCGGCATAGCCCAGCAGGAAGCTAATGATTTCCAAAATCACACTGCCAAACATGGTAGCCCAAAAGGCCTCCCAAAAAGTCATTCCGTATCCCAATGAAGCCCCCAGGATAAACTGCGAAATGGTAGCCAAAGATCCGACACGTATAATGGTGATATTCCATAAAGACTGCCGGTCTGATTGCGGGACCCTGGACAAAGAATAGTCATCGCCGATATTTGTTTTCTTTTGCATTTATTGCCAGCCTCCAAATTATAAGATTTGTTCACCTACAGCTTTTACTTTCACTCTGAGAATTTCTCCCCTTAAATACTCGAAAGGATATTCTTGGATATACGACAACTTTACTGAATGGGGATCTGCTCCCTTTTTAACCACAGCTTGTTTGCATGCTTCGGCCGCTTCTTTCACTACTTCTTCTTTTGAACGGTGATTTAACCAATAGACCTTGTCGATTACTTCACTAACAGAAGAGAAACACGCCCCTATTGCGCTGCTAAACGGATAACCGGCCGGGTTTATCACTTGCTGGTATTTACCAAACAGCTTCTGATTAAAAAGCGGGCTTCCTCCCCCCACAAGAACAATAGGCAGTTCCTTTTCATCATTTTGCAGCTGGTCTATCGCTTCTTTGATTTTTTGGGTGACATCGTATACAACTTTTTCACATTCACTTTCCGATAATGTTTCCAACTTTTCCGTATCAATATCAGGATCATAAAATGATTTTGGAAACAGTTTAAGGAAGCAATCGCTGACTGTCCATGTATCCCCTCCCCAAGCTGTGCCGACTTTTTTAATATCATTGGAAATAAGCGGTAAAAACTCCACTTTTCCATCATGAATCAATGGTATATTTCCGGTACCAAAAGGCAGGGAAATTATCTCCGGCATTTCTAAACTTGCATCTATTCCGAATAGGTTGGTAGATGCTGTCATTTCCTTTAATTCTCCGTTGGCTACATGTCCGACATAAATTTTGCTTCCCCCAATGTCGATGGCAATCATTTCTTTTAACCCCGAGAGCCTTGAAGCGCCTTTTAAGCTATTCGCTGCACCCGAGGCAATGGTTAATATCGGAAATTTCATAGCCTGCTCAATCGTCATTAATGAACCATTGCTTTGCGTGAGCCAAAAAGGACATTGGAGGGAAAGAGAAGAAAAACAGGATGCCAGATTGAATAAAATTTTTCTAATGACTTTAGATAATAAGGTATTCAATAAAGCTACATTTTCTCTTTCAATAAACCCCATGCTGCCGAATTGATGGGAAACCGTTACAGATATGTCCGGAAATCTGTTATTGATTTCATTTTTTACTTGCATTTCTTCATTTTCATACATTGGAGAATAAGCACCCACAATGCAAACCGCATCAATTTTTTTCTCAGCTATCGATTTGTAAAGCGGCTTCAGCTGTTTTAGACAACTAATTTCATTGCCCGCTTGATTATAGCGATTATTGCTCTTTAGTTCATATATCTCTTTAAGGAAAGATCTTAATGATTCCGGCCAGTTCAAAGCCGGAATGATTTTCGAAGGCTGAAGCTCAATCCGGATCAGTGCCGTTTTCGCCAATGTCCTCTCTTCATAGACGGCATTCAGTAATTCCGTTGTCCCAACAAAAATTCCTTTGATTTCATTTGGCTGGATGCTTGTTTTTTTTAACAAATTCCCTACAGAACTGCGGACACCTGTAAAAATATCAGGAGTTGTGACGGAACTGGAGGCCATCCTGAGTTTTCCCTGATCGGTGACCAACACTGCATGTGTATTGGTACCGCCGATGTCAATACCAATTCTCATGAGGTAACCCCCTTCCGTTTGCATCCGTACTGTGACAAAAGCTCTCCGGTATCCTAAATGGCTCGGGGCCTGTTTGGTCAATCATTTCTTTTGTATGAAAAAGGCTTGGGGCTTTTATGGCAAGAATCATAACAAGCATGCCTTCCCGAATCTCCGAGACAGATAAGGGCAGCCCTGTTTCATAATTAAGCAAAATAATTAAATCAGGGGTCGTGCAAGCTGTTTCTTCGGGTATTGCAAAAGCAAGGAATTCATTTTGAAAATATAAATCGGCCTGCTTCTTATGGTATTGCAGTTGCCCTGTCAATGTGGCTGATCCAACCAGCATTTTATTCACAAACCATCTGCGGATTGATCGAATTTTCCCTGTAAACACTATTTCCATTTCCCCATATACAGAGTTCAAAAATGCGTGGCGAATATTTTTGGCTTTATCCCAAATGGATGCTTTCTGTGCAAGTACCTTTCCAATATCACGGGTCAGCTTTAATGTTCCTGGAATCATTGCTGCCTTCATATGATGGCCGTTTGCTCCGAAACAGGCAAAATGGCAATACCCGTAATCTTGAAATGTAAAATCTTTAAATGTATCGATAAGCTTCTTCGTGCTCGTGACCACCAGAGAATGTTCTTTTGAGACGGCCACTAATGGAACCGCCGAGATTTCTGAATGATAAAAACTCGTCATTTCCACTTCCGGAAAAGCCCTTCCCATGCCATCCCCATCAATCACCGGCAGATTGCATTCCAAAGCGGCAAGCAGTGGAATGAGCGCATTGACTCCTCCGATTTCCATTGAAATCAGTGCACCCGTTTTTCTCCCAGAGGCTGATTCGTAAAGTTTCAAGGCTTTGGAAATTTCCTGTCCGGAGGGAATGTCTTCATTCATTAAAACCGTGGAACCTGCTACCGCCACAGGCACTATCCACTCATTTGACATTTCAACAGAGGATTTTACCACGATCCCATCATCTTCGTTCATGATCGACAATAATAAACACTCAACAGACCTGGTCTCACCACCTCCTCCACAAGATAAAAATTTAGCACCGGTGCTAATGTAAGGAATGTCCTCTTTTGTTATCAGCCAACCCACGTTTTACACCCCTCATTTAAAACTTATGCAATAATCATGCCAATTTAAAAAAACATAAAAAAACTCATTTCGCAATGGATTCTGAAGTTTTCAATTATATAAACAGCTGGAATTTTTGATCTTTTGTATTTAGAAGGTGAGAAAACCTTCCACGTATTTCTTTATTTTTTGAAGGAAATATAGTTATTTCTCATGTTTTCTCTTTTTTTATCATGATTTCTCAAGTTTCTAATTTAATTATATTTTCATTTTTTTCATATAGCGGTACAAAGTGGCCAGGCTGATGCCCAAATGTGCCGCCGCTTTTTTCTTTCCTTCTGTACTCCAACCATAGCGGTCTAAAAGATTTTGGATTTGTTTTTTATTCGGTTTTGAATGATTTTTGAATGGTTGTGCCTCAACAGTCAAAGGAGCTGTTTCTTCCTTCTTTCGCAAGGCCGAAGGCAAGCTTTTCACTGTCACCGTATCGCCAATTTCCAATTCTACAAAATGCCTTACAACATTTTGCAGTTCCCGGATATTCCCCGGCCAGTCATATTGAATGAGTTTCTGAAGGACTTCCGCTGATAATTTTTTCGGAGAACGTTGCATATCTCTTGAAAATCCGCTCATAAAATGCTCGATTAATATTGGCAAATCTTCTTTTCGTTCGCGAAGAGGGGGGATATAGATCGGGATGACACTAATCCGGTAATAAAGGTCCTCCCTGAATTCCCCCTTTCTAACCAGCTCCTCTAAATCCCGATGAGTCGCTGAGATAATGCGAACATCAATTTCTTTGCTTTTATTTGATCCAATCCTTTCAAACGTTTTCTCTTGAATAACCCGAAGGATTTTTGCTTGCAGGTACAAGGACATGTCACCAATCTCATCCAAAAAAAGCGTCCCTTTATTTGCCAATTCAAGACGCCCCGGTTTGTCTTTCTCGGCACCGGTAAAAGCACCTTTTTCGTACCCAAACAATTCACTTTCTAACAAATTTTCAGGGATTGCCGCACAATTAATTGCAATAAAAGGCTTGTCTTTCCGGTCGCTTTCATTATGGATAGACTGCGCAAACATTTCTTTTCCAGTGCCACTCTCGCCACGCAACATAATGGTTACATCACTTTTTGAAACCCTTTTTGCCGACTGTATCGTATTCTTTAATACATCACTCACACCGATAATGTCCTCAAAGCGATAAAGACGGCGGCGGTTTTGCTCCGTTTTTGTTATCAACTTTGATTTTAAAAGGATGATATAAGAGCAATAGCCGTTGTAATATACCGGTTGGATAACAGCTGTAAATTGTTCATTCTGTTTTCCCTGTAACTGCAAGGACATTTCAAATTTTTGTTTTTGCCTTCTTATTTTCTTCCAGTCATCATACGCTATTAGTTCAGTCACTTTCCCCCCGATGAAAGCCGTTTTTCTTTTATGAAAAATAGAAGCCATATGTTCACTAATCTCCTGGATGATGCCTCCATGATCAACCAGGCAAAAAGGCTGGGTAATCGTTTGAAAGAACTTCTGCAGTTCCAGACTTGTGATCGTATATTTTTTTTGCCATTTTTCTTTTTCCAGTTTTTCGCTCACCCATTTACAAGCGAGTTCTGACACCATATTTAAATATTTAATATCTCGAATAAAGTCTTGCTCCTGCCGGGTTCTGGGCCGCAGCAATAGTATCGCGATGACTTTCATGTTCCGGATAATCGGGAAATAATTAATGAGGGACGAATTTTCTTTTTCCGCCTTTTCTATTCTCACACCCGATTGAAATATTTCTTTTATGTATTCCTGATCTAAATCCCGGCATTGCAAAAGATCATCTCTCTCTTTTATTTCGATATATCCCGGAGTGGAGGAAAAGATTTCCTGATTTAACATCTGCTCATATTCATTAAAAGAAGCCATACGCAACTCCCTCCTTAAAAATTTATTGATGATCATTTCCCTCCCTATTTATACCTTCCATCATAACATTATTTTGCAAAGGGGATGATGGCCGAGGTTTTAGGATTTGCTTATGCCACCAAGACTTGAGAGAAAAATTCAAAATTTCAAGAAGAATGCATTTTACATTGGCACATTTTTTGCCATTGCCATGATACTGGGTGCCTGCAGCAACGATCAACCCCAAAAAAGATACGGGCAAAAAACTGCCGGTGAAGTGAAAGCTTCGGCCGTTTCCGGGGATACGATTTCTGAAAAAACGGGCTGTATTCTGCAGATCAGGTTTGAAGCAGACAACAAAATTATTTTCCGGATAAACGCCATTGACCCGAATACAAATAAACAGGCCAAAAGCGCAAAGCTGCAAGTCCACTTGTCAACGGGGAAAGTGCTGGAAATGAAGCTCGACCGCAATCCGCCTACGGATAAATCCGGCCTGATGTTCTGGACAGCGGCCTATCCGGTAACACAAGACACGCCGACAGGAATATTGAACTATTATGTAACCGCAACGGACGGAGATAAAAAAGGAGAGAATCATCCTTTTAAAGTTCAGCCGTCTTTGCTTACGATTGCCGGCAAAGATTCCGCCGATTTCAAAAAAACACATCTTTCCGCACTGCCTCCAGCCATAAAACCAGCCGAATTCTTAAATTCACTGCAAGCAATTTCCAATCCGGCAAAAAAAGTTTAATATGTCAAAGCCGGCCAGGAAGTGACGCTTACGTTTACTTCAAAAGCGAGCGTGCATGGCATTGCCATCGATGAACTGAATGTAAATGTAAAAGCACCCGGCGGCACGGAAAAGTTTACGCCTGCAAAATCCGGCGATTATCAAATACACTGCAATACTTTTTGCGGGGAAGGCCACGGATAGATGACAGAACTCCGCGAAAACAGACGGCTGGTGGAAAATGATCTGATTCATTTCCTCCCTCATTGCTGTCTACATCACAGAGGATACTGTTTTATGGAATATAAACAGGAAGGAAATTTGATTAAAAAACAGAAGCCTTTTACAATAACTGCCCGGGATTTGTTTATAACTATAAAAAAACCTAGCCGTCATGGTTTTCAGGCTAGATTTTTTGTAAATGATGATCATTTGCATATTTATCAGATGAAAAATCGTAAGGTAGTGGCAGCGGTCTGCTTTCCCGCAGTTTTTAAAAGCAGGCTTACAAAATAACGTTTTCTTCCCCCTCCGGTTCTGCTGGAAGTTTTTTGGCGGTGATCCGTTCATGGACTGCACGGTATGCGCCTAAGTTCGGTCCTTTGAATGTATGGCGCGCTTGATGCGTATAATAAATGATCAATAGAATGGCGACACAAGCAAATACTTTTCCGGTCGCATAGGTCAGTGTGAAATGCTTTGTGATCGCCACATCACTTGAAGAAATGTTAAACAATACGGTTACAAATACAATCCATAGTACCGAGATAAAGCTGACAGGTTTGCTCCAATTCCCCAAAGTCCACGGGCCATTATCAGCTTCTGTCCAATATCCTCTCAGCTGTGCTCTTAATTTTAAGAAAATCGGAATTCCGTATGAAGTGTACAGCCCAATGACGCTCAAGGAAGTCACGACAGCATATACATTATCCGCCAGGGCGCAAAGGAAAGCTAAGAAAACGCTGAGCAAAATGGCGTAAGCGGGTGTGCGGAATTTTGCCGATACTTTAGAGTTTTTAAACGGCAGACCGTTGTCGCGTGAAAAGGCATATAACATACTTGAAATAGAAGTAACAGATGAAAGTCCGCAGAACCACATCGCGATTGTAACCATCCAAATGACCGCTCTGCCGAATGTTCAGCCCATAGCCTGTTCAACTGCAACAATAAACCCGTTGCTTCCCGCTTCTGCAACAGCTTGCGGATTGGTAATGGATATTGTAACCAAAGCAATCATAATAAATCCAAAGAGCCCGGATACTGCGACAGATAAATAAACACCCCACGGAGAGCGAACCTTTACATCAATGGTTTCTTCACTCGTATGGGCAGATGCGTCATAACCTGTATATGTCCACTGGGCTTGTAGCAATCCGATTAAAAATGCAAACCAATAAGGAGTAGTGCTGTTGGTTGCAGTTGAAAAACCTGTGTGGAACAAATAGCCGACATTGTGTTCAGGCCCAAAGTAAGCCAATGCAGCAATAATGGTTCCAACACCGATAATATGGTAGATGGCCGAAACATCATTCAGTTTCGCAACGATCTTGATGCCGATATGGTTTAAAATCGCATGGCTTAAAAGAATGACTGCATAAACACTTAAGATTTCAGATTTTGTCGAATTGCCAAAAATTAAAGAAGAAGCAAAACCGACGCAACCGAAATCAATGCCGGCCACAATCGTCACCTGGCCGACCATATTAAACCATGCCGTAAACCAGCCCCATCCTTTGCCCCCAAAAATTGATGCCCAATGATAGAAGGCGCCTGATGTCGGAATGACCAAAGTCAGCTCAGCAAGAGAAGCAGCAATCAATAAAACAAAAATCGTAACGAGCGGCCAGCCGATGCCCATTACCGCCGAACCTCCCTGGCTGAAACCAAAGCCGTATAATGTCACAGCACCTGTTAAAACAGAAATAATAGAAAATGAGATCGCAAAGTTTGAAAAACCGCCCATATCCCGCAGAAGTTCCTGCTTATACCCGAAAGTGCGGAGATCATCGAAAGCGGAAAAACCATCTTCAACATGATTTCATAAAGCAGTTATAACATAGAACATATTTTGATATTCGAAATAAGTTGTTAAAAATGTAAACTTTATATGTTCCAAGTGCAATTGTATAATTTTAAAAATAAAGACAAATGGATTAAAATTGAATATACATCGAAGCAGACCAGTACTTAGAAAAATTGTCTTAAATCTTTGCCCAATCATCAGAGGGAGCATGAGAAGGGAATGATCAGAATGAGAAATGGGGCAAAAATCAAAACTGCTTTTTACATCGCATATGTTGTCATCATCTGGGGAATGTGCTGGCCCGTATATAAGTACGCACTTGCCTATACGCCGCCGTTGCTTTTCGCCGGCATACGCACGCTTCTGGGCGGGGTACTGCTCGCGCTTTTCCTTGTCCCGCAATGGCAAAAAATTGAATGGCGAAAAAATTGGAAAATCTACTGTATTGTCGGCTTCTTCAACACGGTTATTTTTAATGGGGTGCAGACTATCGGCCTAGAGTATATGGCATCCGGATTATTTTCCGTGATTGTTTACCTGCAGCCGGTACTGGTAAGTGTTTTTGCATGGTTATGGCTAAAAGAATCCATGTCGTTCTTGAAAATTGCCGGGCTTTTGATCGGATTTCTCGGTGTGGCTGCTGTTTGCAGGGACGGATTTACCGGAAAAGTTTCAGCTATTGGTATCATTTTAGCGTTGATCACCAGTGTCGGCTGGGCTTTTGGAATTGTCTACATGAAAAAAACGAGCACGCAGGTACACGGATTATGGCTGGTGGCATTACAAAGCATTTTAGGAGGGCTATTCTTAACGGGAGCAGGATTTTTAAAAGAAAACATTTCAGACATTACTTGGAATTTGCCTTATATCGCCTGCCTTTTGTTCGGGGGTGTACTGGGCATGGCGGTTGCTACAACCCTATATTTTAAGCTGATGAACACCGGGGATGCCAGCAAGGTCGCTTCATTTACCTTTCTTGTCCCGCTGATTGCTGTTGGCATCGGCACCCTTTTCCTTGGCGAACCGTTCACTTTTTCGCTTCTGGAAGGTTTGGTTCTCATCCTGATAAGCATTTATTTAACCAATCATCCTTCCAAAAACTTCATTCGAAAAAAGAAAGTGCACGCAGAAATAAATTGAATGGAACAGGGTTTTTATCATATACTAACGGTAGCGAACATTTAAGGGAACATTGGCCCCCCAGCCAATGTCCCCGGCACAGCATGCTGCGATCAGCAGCGGCCCGGTATAGGCGTAACCCACCCGAACCATGGCAGGGAGCAGGGTGGGTTATTTCCGTTTGATCAGGGAAATGACCAATTCGATCACGGCAATGAGCAAGCTTCCGAACATGATCATCAGCGAAACCGCGTCGAAAACAGAGACCATTTTGCAAATCACCCCCTTTCCCAGGGAGCGACCGCTGCCCACCCTGCAGCTGTGTCTACTCTATTATAGCACATACGTTCCCCTTCAAATCAATAAGTTCCTATGCAGCAGAAAAATGTGACTTTGTAACTATCGTGATTATTTTTTCAAAATATAAGTTGACAAGTCGGAATACTATTATTTATCATTATTTTTAGAAACAACGTTTTTTGATCAATTGCATACCGGCTGCTTATCAAGAGAGGCGGAGGGACTGGCCCGAGGAAACCTCAGCAACAGATTCTTTTAAAGAAAACTGTGCTAATTCCAGCAAGCGACCAAAGCTTGGAAGATAAGTTAAGGAGAATGTGAAAGCCCTCTTCTTAACTTTTCGGAAGGGGGCTTTCCATTTGCCGGAAGAGAAATTGATCAAACTGAACGGGGACCCGTTTCATAAAAGGATTTTCAACATCTGCATTTGCTGATTGGACCACCAAAAGCATGTGTAAAATATTATTTTGGGGGTAGAAAAAGATTGGCTTATATTGATGAATCAAGGTTGACTCACATTATTGAATCGCTGAAAAAACTCGAATTTGGAACGGTTATCATCTCGATCCACGAGGGGAGTATCACACAGATTGAAACAACAGAGAAAGTCCGGTTCGCATTGGAAAAGAAAAAAGCGCATATCGCCAAACAAAGGATGAGCTAATTGAGATTATTAGAGCATTCCGGCATTTGGAGCATACTTCCAAATGCCGGAATTTTTTCTAAGATGAAGTAACTGAAATGCCGCCATTTGTGTAAACAGGAAGCAGAAATTTTAAAGAAGAATCCAGACGGCTCTTTGCCTGTTCATCCAATCGGTATTGGTGTTTTGCTGTTTTTTCAACCTGGCTGTCCAAAATAAATGCCCCTTTTTCGATGCTGGTTGCACCCAGTGCGGCCAGCACCGGTTTTAATGCGTAATCTAATGCCAATAGATGTCCGAATGTACCACCCATTGCGAGCGGTAAAATCTTTTTTCCGGCTAAACCGTTTTGCGGCAGGAAATCAAGAAAAATTTTAAGAAGCCCCGAAAATGATGCTTTATATACCGGGGTTAAAATGATAACAGTCTCCGCTGCCTCTACCTTTCTTAAAGCTTCTGAAATTTCCCTTCCGCCAAACCTTGCTTGAATTAAATCAGCTGCCGGCAGTTCCCTGATATTAATGACATCCGGCTGAAGCCCGCCTCTTTGCAAATAGCCTTCCACATAATCCCGTATTCCGTTCAATCTTGTGAATTCTGAAGGGCTTCCTGTAAGTAAAACAACTTTTTCCATCAGAGCCGCTCCTCTCCCCTTAATGTTTAATTTTTGGCAGCCCGCAATCCGTGATGTCCGCCATCACCTAAGATCCGGTTTAGAATGTGGTTTACAGTTGAAGAAAAGAGTGCATGGTCCCTTTTTCTCGGATGCGGCAGTTTTACGGGATAGTTCATTGCAATTTCACCATTTTCTATTAAAATAACTCTGTCGGCGAGTGCGACAGCCTCTTCTACATCATGCGTCACCAATATCGCTGTAAAGTTTTTCTCGAGCCACAGCGATTGGATCAGCTGATGCATCTCAATTCTTGTCAAAGCATCCAATGCGCCGAGCGGTTCATCCAGCAGCAGGATTTCGGGCTCGTGAACCAAAGCTCTCGCCAATGCAACCCTTTGTTTCTGGCCGCCCGATAATTCAGACGGCCAATCATTGGCGCGCCCGTCCAGGCCGACCTGTTTAAGCATCTGATTGGCACATTCTTTCCAATCACCCTGCAGCCCAAGGCCTACATTTTGGAGGATTTTTTTCCATGGAAGCAGGCGGCCATCTTGAAACATGATTTTTACCGAAGGGTTTTTGCCAGACAAAGGTTTTCCATTTATGAAAATTGTACCGCTGCTAGCTTTTTCAAGTCCTGCCAGCAGCCGCAGCAGTGTACTTTTGCCGCATCCGCTCCGGCCGACAATTGCGACAAATTCCCCTTTTTTCACTTTTAAATCAATTTTGCGCAGCACTTGATGGCTGCCAAATGATTTTTGCAAATCGTCAACCTCTAACACAATTTCCTTCTCTTTTGACGCCATGGGTTCCTCTCCTTCTACTTTTGGTACGACGGATGCCATTTTAACAGCCTTTTTTCGGCGATCTTTGCCAACAAGTCGGATAACTTTCCGAGAAGCGCATACAGGATTATGCTTAATACAACGACATCCAGTTGCATAAACTCACGGGCATTCATCGCCATGTATCCAATTCCGGAATTAGAAGCAATCGTTTCGGCAACAATCAGTGTAACCCACGTTACCCCCAATGCATAACGCACACCGACCAAAATGGATGGAAGCGACCCCGGCAGAATAATATGCCAAAAAAGCGCGGTCCCCTTCAGCCCGTAGACATCCCCCATTTCGATCAAGGCTTTGTCTACTGAACGGATACCGTGGAAAGTATTTAAATAAATAGGGAAAAAAGTGCCCAGCGCAACGAGAAACAACTTCGCTTCTTCTTCAATGCCAAACCATAAAATGACAATCGGAATTAAAGCCAGATGGGGAATATTCCGGATCATCTGCAAAGTACTATCGAGCAGACTCTCTGCAGTTTTAAACAAACCGTTGGACAGGCCCAATGCAAAGCCGATGCCTCCTCCGATTAAAAAACCAACGAGTGCCCGTTTACTGCTCGCGCCAATATAATCGAAAAGCTGGCCGGAGCGTGCCAATTCCACAGCGGATTCCACCACAGCAACAGGATTTGGCAGCACCTTTGAAGATAACAATCCAAACTGGCTCGAGAGCTGCCAGGCTGCGAGCAAAATAACCGGCACGATCCAAGGCACAAAACGATTTTTAGCCATGCGAACACCCCTTTACTTTAATACTTTTGGATATTCATTATTGGCAACAATTTCCCCAAACGGGCTGATGATATTAGAATGTGTATCAGCAACCGGACGCTCCAGCGGAAGAAGCGGGAATAATAATTCGGCTACCCGGTAAGCTTCTTCAAGATGGGGATATCCGGAAAGAATAAATGATTCAATGCCAAGTTCAGCATACTCTTTCATACGATGTGCCACCGTTTCCGGACTGCCAACCAGCGCTGTTCCGGCTCCTCCCCGTACCAGGCCGACCCCTGCCCAGAGATTCGGGCTGATTTCCAAATTTTCACGGCTTCCATTATGCAGTGCCGTCATTCTTTGTTGCCCAACTGAATCAAATCTAGAAAATATTTTTTGTGAAGATGCAATAAGTTCATCATCCACATACCGAATTAAATCATTAGCGGCAGCCCATGCTTCTTTTTCGGTTTCCCTGACAATGACATGCAGCCTGATGCCAAACCGCACCGTTCTTCCCTGTGCTTCCGCCAATTCTTTAACGCGATTAATTTTTTCTTCAACTTTTTCAGGCGGCTCCCCCCAAGTCAAGTAGACGTCCACATGTTTTGCCGCAATTTCCTGGCCAATTTCCGAAGACCCACCGAAATAAAGCGGAGGGTAAGGTTGCTGCACTGACGGATAAAGCAACTTGCCGCCTTTCACATTTAAATACCTGCCCGAAAAATCAGCTTCCCCGTTTTCCAATAAATCCTTCCAAATCGTGAGAAATTCATCGGTCAGTTCATAACGCTCGCGGTGGCTTAAATGCAACCCGTCCCCTGCCAGTTCCACCGGGTCGCCCCCGGTCACCACATTAATGAGGAGCCTCCCTTTCGATAAACGGTCAAAGGTTGCGGCCATTCTCGCTGCCTGTGATGGTGAGATAACCCCTGGCCTGACCGCCACCAAAAATTTCATTGTTGAGGTTACCTGAATCAGGCTGGACGCCACCACCCATGAATCTTCGCATGATCTGCCGGTCGGTAGCAAAGCCCCGGTAAACCCGAGGTGGTCCACCGCCTGTGCCACTTGTTTTAAATAAGGAAAATTTACGGCCCTTCCGCCGGTCGTTACCCCTAAATATCGTGAATCGCCATGTGTTGGTATAAACCAGAATGCCTTCATCAGTCTTTCTCCTCTCCCCGGATTAATTTGATAAAAATGCTTCGTGTACTTTGATTGGTTTTGGAATCAATTTCAATTTGTAAAATTCATCCGCGATTTGCTGCTGGTCATCAATCGTTTGGCTGTTGATCTTTTCCAGGCCGAAATTTTTACGGCTGAGCGTCAACTCCAAAGATTTCTCACTCATTCCAATCTGCGGTGTCAAAAACTTAGCCGCTTGTTTAGGATTGTTCTTCACCCAGTGCTCCGTATTTTCAAGCTGTTTGTAAATCACATTCAATATATCCTGATGTTTTTTTGCAAACTGGCTCGTTACCAGGAAAAACTCACGGTTTTTCACAAGCCCGATGCCGTCTGACAAAGTGCGGGCATGCGTTGCAAGCTGGGCATCCGCGAGAAATGGATCCCATATGGCCCATGCGTCTACGGCTCCTTGCTCAAACGCTGTACGGGCGTCTGCAGGCGCAAGAAAAACAGTTTGAATGTCACTGTAAGAAATGCCGGCTTTCTCTAATGCCTTTACTAGCAGATAATGGACATTGGAACCTTTATTCAGCGCAATCTTCTTTCCTTTTAAATCTTTCAAAGTTTTTATCTTTGAATCTTTTGGCACGATGATGGCCTCACCTTTTGGATTGGCGACAGAGTTGGCAAAGTATACAAGCGGCGCGCCTGCCGCCTGTGCAAAAATAGGCGGTGCTTCACCTGTATGGCCGAAGTCGAGGCTGCCAGCATTTAAAGCCTCCAGTAATTGCGGGCCGCCGGGGAATTCTGTCCACTTTACCGTGTAGCCGAGAGGCTTCAATTGTTTTTCCAAACTGCCTTTTGCTTTCAAAATATTTAAAGTCCCGAACTTCTGATAACCGATACGGATTACCTTATCATTCTTTTCCCCAAGTTTCGCTGCTGCCTTTTCTTTCTTCGAAACACCGCAGCCGCCAAACAATAAAGAAACAATCATCAAAAGAATGAATGCTATCCACCTTCGCCGCTTCACTTTTTTTAACACGCTTAAACCTCCCTTAATTTTCAAGGTGCAGCTCTTTTCCATTTTGTGAACTACAAGATGGATCACCCCCTTCAATGGAATTGGTGAAAAGCACTATTACCAATAAATCCCATTTTTTTAGTGGGATTATAAGTAACAAAAAAGGGCCCCTTATCTTTCATTCATAAAGATAGGAGCCCGCGGTTGACCGGTCGGCACTTATGAATCTGCTTAAAGAAAACAGACAGTTGGTTTATTTTTGTTTTAATCAATAAAAATATTTTTATAAATCATAACCTTTTAAATTGTTATGTTCATTTTAATTACATTATTTCGATCTGTCAAGTGAGTTTTATTTTATTTATCATTTTCCAATCAATTTTTGGAACTCTACACTCTTTTTGCATTTTCCCTTAGATTCATTAATAGATTAACCCGACAATGGTTGCCGACAGGAAGCTGACGAGCGTTGCACCGTATAACAGTTTGAGCCCGAATTTCGCAACAACATTGCCCTTCTTCTCATTCAAGCTTTTCACAGCACCCGCGATAATGCCGATCGACGAGAAGTTTGCAAATGAAACAAGGAAAACGGAGATAATGGCCAATGTCCTTTGCGAAAAGGTAAAATGCCCTTGCGCCAGGTTGGTCATGGCAACAAACTCATTGCTCACCAATTTTGTGGCCATAATGCTTCCGGCATCTACTGCACTGTGCCACGGAATGCCCATCAAAAAGGTGAACGGTGAAAAGATATAGCCGAGAAATTTCTGGAAAGTAATGCCAAAGATGCCGTTAAAAATCGCGTTAATCATGGAGATCAGCGCGACAAAGCCGATTAACATGGCCGCCACTGTAACCGCTACCCGGAACCCGACCATAATATACTCACCGAGCATTTCAAAAAACGACTGCTTTTCTCCTGTTTCAAAAACGATAGCATCTTCTTCCGGGGAAACGTCGTATGGATTAATCAATGAAACGATGATAAAGCCGCCGAATAAGTTCAGCACGATTGCAGTCACTACGTATTCCGGTTTAATTAATTCCATATAAGACCCGACAATGGACATCGATACTGTGGACATTGCAGAAGTACAAAGTGTATAAAGGCGTTGCTCCGATAATGTTTCCAGCTGGTTTTTTACCGAAATAAAGACTTCGGACTGTCCCAATATGGCGGAAGCTACCCCATTATATGACTCAAGTTTTCCCATTCCGTTCACTTTGCTTAAAGCATAGCCGATCCCTTTAATGATTACCGGCAGTATGTTCCAATGCTGCAATATGCCGATCAACGCTGAAATAAAGACAATCGGCATCAAGACACTGAGAAAGAATGCCAATTGTTTGTTATTCACCATTCCGCCAAATACGAAATTCACACCTGTATTCGCATATGTTAAAAGCTTCCCGAACCCCTCTGCAATTCCTGCGATCAGCCAATTGCCGGCGCTCGTATTCAGCAGTAAAAAACCAAACAGAAACTGAAGAAGAATCATGGTGAGAATGGGCCGATATTTAATATGCCTTTTATCGCTGCTGGCAAGCCAGGCCAGCCCAAGAATCAACATGATGCCCAATAGCCCGATGATATATTTCACTGATTTTCCTCCTTGGCCTAAATTTTGCCTGCCAATTGTAAACAAGCCTTATTCATAGTAGTAAATACTTGGTTATTTTGCAAACTTCGTTATAGGAATGTCCTTTTTTGCAGCACTCCATTCCAGGAACATCCATTCTAATTGTCTGTAAAACTAAGAAAATTGTTTGTAAAAACCTTTGACAACCAGAAAAAAATAAGGTAAAGTACCAACGTACGAACATTTAACAAGTTATACCGAAATAACATTCGTTTTTGGGAGTGCAAAAACATGGATACAGTGTTTGATTATGAAGATGTGCAGCTAATTCCGGAAAAATGTATCGTGAACAGCCGTTCGGAATGTGATACAAGTGTTGTGTTAGGCGGGCGTAAGTTCAGACTGCCTGTAGTGCCTGCCAACATGCAAACCATTATTGATGAAAAAATCTCCGTATATTTGGCCGAAAATGGATATTTTTATATAATGCACCGGTTTCAGCCGGAGAAGCGCCTGCAATTTGTGAAAGATATGATTGACCGGGGGCTTTATGCATCGGTCAGCGTCGGCGTCAAGCCGGAAGAATTTACTTTTATTGAAGAACTGGCTGCAGCAAACCTGAAGCCGGAATACATTACGATTGATATCGCACACGGCCATTCCGATGCGGTTATCAGAATGATCCATCATATTAAAAAGCACTTGCCGGAAACCTTTGTGATTGCCGGGAATGTCGGCACACCGGAAGCAGTAAGGGAACTGGAACATGCCGGTGCGGACGCGACAAAAGTCGGCATCGGGCCGGGGAAAGTGTGCATTACGAAAATTAAAACCGGATTCGGTACAGGCGGATGGCAGCTCGCGGCCCTGCGCTGGTGCGCGAAAGCCGCGAGCAAGCCAATTATTGCAGACGGCGGCATCCGCACGCATGGGGATATTGCCAAATCGGTCCGTTTCGGGGCAACGATGGTGATGATCGGCTCCCTTTTCGCCGGCCACGAAGAATCGCCGGGTGAAACGATTGAAATTGACGGCAAACTTTATAAAGAATACTTCGGATCCGCATCCGAGTTTCAAAAAGGTGAACGGAAAAACGTGGAAGGCAAAAAAATGTATGTAGAATTCAGGGGCCCGCTGCAAGATACGCTGACGGAAATGGAAGAAGACCTGCAGTCATCCATTTCTTATGCCGGCGGAAACAAACTGGCCGACATTCGGAAAGTGGACTATGTCATTGTGAAAAACTCCATTTTTAACGGGGATAGGGTATATTGATAAGAAGGTGGAATTTTGGTTTCTTGCGGCACGGCCGCTATCAATGTTTTTTCAAACAACGGACAAAAGGGGCTGTCCCAAAAGCCCCTTCTTAAACAAGAAAAACCGTTGAGAAAATAATTTTCTCGACGGTTTTTCTTCTTTCTGAAACAGGCGGTTCTTTTCCGCCTGTTTCAGAAGATTGTGGACGATGGCACCCAGCCCGAATTCGATATTTACTTTCTCAAGCCCCCGTAGAGAAAATCTGCGGAACGACCGATTGCCTTTGATATGACCGAACACGCTTTCTACCTCGATTTTCCTTCGAGCGTAGATTTGCTCGTCTTTTTCACGATATTCCCAGTTAGAAACATTTCGGATATCTTTTTTGTAAGCCCGCGTCTCTTCTTTCCTCATAGTATTGTAAGGAATCAATGCTTCGAACTCTTCCTCATGCGCATACAAATAGTTGGCTTCCCCGCCATAACCTGCATCCGCAATGATCCGTTTTGGCTTAGGCAGGCCGGATGCTTTCAGCTTCTCCAAATGCGGCACAAAGCATCTTGTATCAGTTGGCCTCTGGTGTATAGTGTATCCAAGAATAAGCTGGTCTTCCGTTCCAATTTGGACATTGTAACCCGGTTTCAGCTGGCCGTTTTTCATATGATCTTCTTTCATCCGCATAAAGGTGGCATCGTGATCTGTTTTGGAATAACTGTTCCGGTCTCCAAAAATGCTTCATACTTCTTCAGCCGTGGTAAGTAGTCTTCTTTGAGTTTCTTGTAAATTTTTCGTTTCGACCTTATCGCCTGTCTCAATATTGTAATAATAGACACCGATAATGCCCTTATGTTTTGTAATATAGTTATAGATTGATTTGCTGTCAATATGCCTCTCTGCCGCCCCGCGCTCCGGTTTGGGAAGGCAGCATACACAATTGCAAGGGCCAGTATAAAAAACTTTTTCATAACCCCCCTTATTTACTACTATTTTACGAGCTTCGCAGGGAAAATGCACCCAGTTTTTGTTTGCATGAACATCAATCATTCTCGACAAACTTAGCGTACTGATTATTTACACAGGGAGCAATTCCATGGACAACCGCGATTCATACTCAATCGATAAAAAAATCTGCAAGAACTAAGAAAAAGTTAGGGAAGATTTTCACGGAGCTGTTGTGCCGCTGTTTTTGGCAATACTTTATTTACTTTTAGTACGTTTGAGGAATTGACCGATACCAACAGCCATCCCGCCCATCATTATGTGTACCGGCGCGGCCCAAACCCGACTGTGAAAGTAGCTGAGGTAAAACTCGCGGCTTTGTAGCGGGACGATGCATGCCGACTATTCAGTTCGGGGATGACAGCCATCAGCACGGCGTTTTTGAATAGTTTACAGCAGAGGGGACCATCTATTCATTGTAGGGCTTGTTTACTCCACTACGATCCAGCTTGTCGGTACATCGAAAAATTCGGCATATCTTGGTAAACCGATTATGGGCATTCCGGCAGAATACCCGGGTGATCTATTTGGGAGAGCCCGACGAATTTGTTGCACCGGATCATTGATTTGAAAACAGCCACGGAAGTAACCCGGAAAAGGAATATCCGGACAATGGTTGATAACACATGTGCGACCCGCTCTTTCAGAAGCCTTTGATAAAAGACATCGATATTGTCGTCCACTCCGCTTCAATTGATTGCTAATCAGGAAATAATAGGTTCTTTGTTTCATCAGGAACTGCTGCTGTTGAGGACGGCGCTTTCCTCTTATGGTGCCGCCCTATTAGCCCGGGGAATCCGGACGCTGCCGATGCGGATGAAGGCCTTTGAAAAAATGCGTGTAAAATTGCAGCGTTTTTGGAAAAGCATCCCGCTGTCCGAACCGTGCACTATCCGGGGCTTGCTTCACATCCCGACTATGAATGCGCAAAGCGGCAAATGTACGGATCTTCCGGCCTGCTTAGTTTTGAATTGAAGCAAAAAGGGTTGGAAAAGATCACAAAGTTTATGGACAGTTTGAAGGTTTTTAAAATTGGTGTTTCGTGGGGATCATTTGAAAGCCTGGCATGGTCTCCGTTTTACGGCACGAACGGAGACCAGCTTCAGCAGGAACACCTCAGCCAGGACCTGATCCGCCTTGCCGCAGGGCTTGAAGATACAGATGTTTTGCTGGAGGATTTGGATCGCGGGCTGAACCAGTTTGTTTAGTGGTGCAGTTGCTTCCCGATGTGTTTCGGGAATGGTTTAAATATTTGGATTGTGCCGGTGTGACTACTGTGGCGCAAAGGCATGGAATTGTGGCGCAAAGGCATGGAATTGTGGCGCAAACCCCGGAAAATGTGGCGCACCGCAAAATTTGTGGCGCAAAAGCTGCTCCCGAGCAAATTCCAAAAAAACTCCTCTTTTTATCCAGTAACCCAATTTAAAAGGGATGCCCCGCTGCCAGGGCATCCCTTCATTTATTACAGTTTTTCTCCGTTCGTTGCAATGACGTCTTTATACCAGTAGAACGATTTTTTCTTTTTCCGTTCAAGTGTGCCGCTTCCGTCGTCATGCTTGTCGACATAGATATAACCGTACCTTTTTGACATTTCTCCGGTCGAAGCACTGACGAGGTCGATGCAGCCCCAGGAGGTATAGCCCATCAGCTCAACACCATCTTCAATGGCTTCGCCCATCTCCTGAATATGCGAGCGGAGATAATCAATCCTGTAATCATCTTGAATAGAACCGTCTTCTTCCACTTTATCGTAAGCGCCCAGGCCGTTTTCCACAACAAACAACGGTACTTGGTAACGGTCGTATAATTGGTTCAAAGATACCCGCAAGCCGATTGGGTCAATTTCCCATCCCCACTCACTTGCTTTTAAGAATGGATTTTTAATCCCGCCGAGAATATTGCCTTCCCCAACGTCTTCCGGTTTCTTATCTTTTTTCTCCGTGCGCGACATGTAATAGCTGAATGCCACATAATCCACTTTTCCTTCTTTTAACAGTTCGAGGTCGCCCGGCTCCATTTCCAGCTGAATGTTATGTTCTTTAAAATAGCGTTTCATGAAAGCAGGGTAGGCGCCGCGCACTTGTACATCGCCGCAGAAGTAGTTGAACAAACGCTCTTCCTGCAGGGCATACATGACATTTTCCGGGTTGCAATCAAAAGCATAGGTTGGCGTATACACAATCATGCACCCTATTTTAGCATCCGGGATGATTTTATGGCAGGCTATTACCGCTTTTGCACTTGCAACGAATTGATGATGGTAAGCCTGGAAAGTAGGCTGGTAGCGGTCACGTTCTTCCTGAATCGCAAAGCCCAGCCCCATGATCGGCATATGCAGGCCGCTGTTGATTTCGTTAAATGTCATCCAGTATTTTACTTTATCTTTGTAACGGTTGAAAAGCGCGGTTGCATATCTTTCAAAAAACTCTACAACCCTGCGGTCGCGCCAGCCACCGTATTCTTTTACCAAGTGAAGCGGCATTTCATAGTGGGAAATTGTAACAACCGGCTCAATCCCGTATTTATGCAGTTCATCAAATACGCGGTCATAAAATGCCAGTCCTTCTTCGTTTGGCACAGTTTCATCGCCGTTCGGGAAAATGCGGGACCAGGCAATCGACATGCGGAATGCTTTAAATCCCATTTCGGCAAACAGCGCAATGTCTTCTTTGTAGCGATGATAAAAATCTATCGCCTCATGGTTTGGATAAGTGTATTTTTCATTGTCAATTTCGAAGTTAAAACCCGGTTCTGTAATGACTTTTAAGCGCACTTTCCCGCCAGGCAGCACGTCCGGAATATTCAGCCCTTTTCCGCCTTCGCGGTAAGCGCCTTCGAGTTGGTTTGCAGCGGTTGCCCCGCCCCATAAAAATCCTTCAGGAAATCGTTTTGCCATGTTGAATCACCCTTTTACTCAAGATTTTAATATTTCATTGGGACTGCCACGGGGATGCCGCCGTGGCAGTGATGTTTACACTAACACTGTTAAAGCCGTGTCATGAATGGAAATTTTGCTGTTTTGTGCTGGGATCACATCCAAGTAGTCCGGCGTGTTGGTAATAATAACCGGTGTTACCACTTCGTATCCTGCTTCTTTAATTTTTTCCATATCAAATTCGACGAGCAGATCTCCTGCTTTTACCACATCGCCTTGATTTACACGTGCTTCAAAATATTTCCCGTCCAGTTCAACGGTATCCATTCCGACGTGGATTAAAATTTCGGCGCCGTCTTCAGAAGTAATCCCAATCGCATGCCGTGTTTTGAAAAGTGTTGTAACAATGCCATTTACCGGTGAGTACACTTTCCCTTCAGACGGCTCAATGGCAATCCCTTTCCCCATTGCTTCGCTTGAAAATGCTGCATCTTTCACAGCAGTTAACGGAATGGTTTTCCCGTTCAACGGGCTTTTCACTTCCAGTACACGGCTTTCATTTGGCTGGACTGCTTTCGTTGTTTTTTCTTCTTTGTCTTTAAATCCGAATGCAAAGGTCAAAATGAAACCGATGATAAAGCTTGCAACAAGTGCGATGATGGAGCTCCAGAATACAAGGTCAAGCCCTGAACCCGGTTTGATAAAAGCCGGAATGAAGAATACGCCCATGCCGCCGAACATCCACAATTTTCCGCCCAGCGCACCGATAATGCCGCCGCCGACTGCACCGCCGATACAGCTCATGATGAATGGTTTTTTAAGCGGTAATGTTACCCCGTAAATGGCCGGTTCGGTTACCCCGAAAATCCCTGAAATGAACGCTGGAATCGTGAGGGCTTTCAAACCTTTGTTTTTCGTTCTCAGCATAACGGCCAGTACTGCGCCGATTTGTGAAAAACAAACCATGACAGATGTTGCTAAAATCGGATCATATTTCAAAGTAGCCAGGTTGTTCATTGCAATTGGAACAAGTCCCCAGTGGAGGCCGAACATAACGAACACTTGCCATAAACCGCCAATCAAAATACCTGCAACAGCCGGGCTTAAATGGTAGAGCCAAATGGTTGCTGCACCGAGCAATTGTCCAGCCCATGTCGAAATCGGGCCAATGGCAAGGAATGTCAGCGGTACCATGATCATGATCGTTAAGAACGGGACGACAAATGTTTTGACAACGTCCGGAATCACTTTTTTGAGGCCATTTTCCAACTTAGCTGTAAAATACGATGCGACGATAATCGGAATAACCGATGATGTGTACGTCATTAAAATAACCGGAATGCCTAAGAATGTTACATGAATTTGTGATTCAAACAAACTGCCGCTAAATAACGTATAAAGCGCTTTCCCGGAAGACAAAGTGGACAACGACGGGTGGCAAAGCGCTGCGGCTAGTGCCATGCCGACAAATGGCGTGCCGCCGAATTTTTTCATTGCCGTGTAGCCAAGGAAGATCGGCAGGAATGTGAACAATCCGTCACCGGCATAGTTCAGCAGGTTATAAGTCCCGGATGTGGATGAAACCCAGTGAAGCGCGAGAATTAATGCAGCTACACCTTTGATCATCCCGGTTGCAGCCAATACGCCTAGAACAGGAGTGAATACGCCTGAAATCATATCAATGAATGCAGAAAGCGGCCCTACTTTTTCTTTTTCCCCGCCAGCATCCTGGCCTTCGGTTGCGCTGATGTTGCCGACTTTCAGGAGCGTTGCGTACACATCAGGCACATGGTTTCCAATTACGACCTGGTACTGGCCGCCGCTTTTCATGACGGTTACCACACCATCCAAGTCTTTGAGTTCTTCCGTTTTTGCAATGGATTCATCTTTTAATTTAAACCGAAGCCGTGTGACACAGTGGAAAACGTTGTTAATGTTTTCCTTTCCGCCAACGAGAGCCAAAATATCTTTTGCCAGTTTTTCATGGCTCATTATAATCACCTCATATTTTTTCAATTATATTAAACTTTTTTTCAAATAAAAAACCTAAACCGAAAACACGCAGGAGACACGTCTGCCTCTATGTGTAAACGGTTTAGGTTTTGCCTGCTTTACCAGTAACAATCCTAATAGAAATCTTCATATGAAGTTTACGTTTATAATATAGCGTGCGCTTTCATATTTTGTCAACACTTTTCTTAAAATTATTTTATTGTTTTATTCCGGTTTGTTACACGATGGATATGAACCGTTAAATAAACTTTTTCGTCATTGGTGAGTGACCAATTAAAGTCATGCTCTAAATAGACAGCAATTTTTTCTGTGCAGGCATAGGCATCAGGATATTTACGCCTGATTTGTTCAATGAAAAAGGGTTCCATCGTCTCTTCGAGTTTTTCTTTCTGAATAAACCGGATGGCGAAGTAGCGGAGATGGGTTAAAAACCGTTCATAATTTACTGAACCCTCATCCAGTTCCATCTTAAAATGATATTTTACAATATTCAATATCGTATTGACCATCTCGGTAATTTGAACAGCGGATGACATATTTTCCCCTGACAGCTGGCTGTTGACCAGATGCAGTGCAATCGCCGCCGCCTCATCTTCCCCAAGCGCAACACCCGTATCTTCTTTGATAATTTGAAGCGCTTTTAATGCGACTTCAAACTCTTGTTTATAATATTTCCGGATTTCCCATAAAAGCGGATTTTTTAAATCAATCCCTTGTTTATGCCTGCTAATGGCAAAACTGATATGGTCAGTCAAAGCGATATATAAATATTCATCTAACGAATACGGAAGTTGGGATTTGGCATACTCCAATATTTTTGCAGAGATATTTAAATATTGGGTCGGAATATCCTGCAACAATTTGGAGAGTTTTGCAGATATCGCATGGTTCTCCAGCACAAACGTTTTTTCAACTTTCTCATGGTTAATCGTGTCTCCCGCTTTTTTCTGAAAAGCCAATCCTCTCCCCATTACAACAACTTCCTGGTTTAATTCGTTAGTTGATACAACTACATTGTTATTTAATACTTTTTTGATTTTCATCGCAATCGCCCTTTAGATAGATATGCCACAATCAGGAACGGAAAAGAAATCCGCACCGGTACATTTTTACTAGCATCACATCTATTTTTATAATTTTAATCCATCGCTGTCAACCAATAGAGAAATCAATTTGCCAGTACCATCTCTTTTCGATATGCACCATCTTAAAGCCTGACTGGCGCCGAAAAAAAGAAACCCGTAACATGGCGAGCTGGACGCACATGTCAGGGTTTCGCCTGCCGAACAGTCACGATCCCATTGAATCAATCAGCGATTTCTGTAATCGATTACATTATACATTATAAATGATTTTGTGAAAGTGTCAACAATTTTAAAGCGGAAAGCCGCAGCCTTCCGCCTCACATCAATGCAGCGCCCCGCCGGTTTCCGCAATGTCTTTTTCTGTTGTGGCGGAGACCACCGCGACAATTTCCAAAGCTTTCACGATTGTATCAAGGGCCATGCTCGGA
Source organism: Weizmannia acidilactici (assembly GCF_008974225.1). Lineage (NCBI taxonomy): Bacteria > Bacillati > Bacillota > Bacilli > Caryophanales > Bacillaceae > Heyndrickxia > Weizmannia acidilactici. Next base: position 29,086 of record NZ_BKZR01000018.1, read on the forward strand.
TCTCCGTTTTCCGTCGTTTGTTCCGGGATGTACGGGATATGGATGAAGCCTGCGCGAACCTTTTTTTTGTTTTTTTCTAAATAATGCAGGACACCGTAAAAAAGATGGTTGCACACAAACGTCCCGGCGGAATTTGAGACTGCTGAAGGTATCCCTGCTTCCCGCAGCCGGCTGACAATCATTTTAATCGGAAGGGTGGACCAGTATGCCGCCGGCCCGTCCGCTTCAATCGGAACATCGACCGGCTGCTGCTGTTTGTTATCCGGGATACGGGCGTCATCGATATTAATTGCGACGCGCTCCGGCGTGATTTGCGCCCTCCCGCCTGCCTGCCCGACGCATATGACCACATCAGGCTGATGGCGGTCAATCGCTTCTGTTACAGTCCGAATCGATTCATAAAAAACAGTCGGCACCTGCTGCGTAACAATCCGGATGCCTTCAATGTTTCTTCCGTCCAACTGTTTAATCGCTTCAAGCGCAGGGTTGAGTTTATCCCCCCCGAAAGGCTCAAAACCTGTTAAAAGCACTTTTTTCCCCATTTTCCTCTCCTCCTATCTGACTAAAAGATACATCAGGATAATATTAAACGCGAGCGTCATTAACGCGGTCGGGAGCTGCACACGAATGACATGATTTTTATCTTTTAAATCAAGCAAAACAGCCGGCACGATATTGAAATTGGCTGCCATCGGGGTCATGAGCGTGCCGCAGTAGCCGGCAAACATCGAAATCGCGGCAATCTGGTCCGCATTGGCACCAAACCGTTTAATCAAAAACGGGATGGCGATCCCCGCCGCCATCACCGGAAAAGCAGCAAACGCATTGCCCATGATCATCGTAAACAACGCCATGCCGACACAGAAAACGAACACGATCCAGAAAACCGAATTTTCTGGGATTACTTTTGTAATAAGTTTCGAAACGACTGTGCCGACCCCTGCTTTTGTAAAAATGGTACCGAGCGTTGCCAAAAGCTGCGGCAGGACAACAGCCCAGCCGATTGCTTCCAAAAGGCGCCGCGATTCTTTGAATGCGGTTTGAGGCCGGCTTTTCGTCAATAACATCGCCGTGAGGATCGCAATGATACATGCAACCCCAAGGGCAACAAGCGTAGGGTTTGAAGGGTCAAGCAGCAGCCGGGAACCGATTTTTACATTCACCAGCAGTTTTGAGCCCAGTACAGTTAGAATCGGGATCAATAATGCCGGCAGAAAAAGCCAGTTCCCTAAACGCTTGCGTCGGGCTTCAAGCTCATCCGGCGCCGTCTCACCGTATCCGCCTTTTTGCAGGCCACCGAATGCCACGATGACTACCATTGCCAGCACCATTAGACCGATGTAAAATGGCGGGATGATTTTTCCAAACAGCAATGTAATGGCGTAAATAAAATAAAACAGGCCGGATAGGATGCGCCTTTTGTTCGTTTTGTCAAAAAACGTATAGAAAGAACAGAAGAGGCAAACGATCCCCATGGCGATGTAAATCCATTCCGTTGAAATGATCATTTTCTCACAACCTCACTATCCATTTTTCCTCTACCCGGGTTCCCAAGCTTGCGGTCCAGTTTCCGGTCAAACAGGCGGAGACGGATAGAATGGACGATAAACACAAAAATCGCTGTCGGAAGGCCCCAAAGCGCCATGAAAATCGGATCTGCTTTTATCCCATTCTGGTCAAAAAATCCTTTCATTAAAAGAATCGCACCAACTGCGACAAAAATGTCTTCACCGAAAAACAAGCCGATATTGTCAGCAGCAGCAGCCTGGGCACGGATCTCTTCCCGGTCTTTTTCCGGCACTTCACCGTATTTTGCCTCCGCCGCCCCTTCAGCCATCGGCGCAATGAGTGGGCGCACCGTCTGCGGATGGCCACCGAGGCTGTTTAACCCAAGGGCAGCGGCAATCTCACGGATCAGCAGATAAAAGGTCAATATTTTCCCAGCTGATGCCGCCTTGATTTTTGAAACAAGATGTTTTGACTGGTTTTGCAGCCCACTTCTTTCCAAAAGACCGATGACCGGCAGGGTAACAATTAAAATTGACATATAACGGTTAGTTGTAAAAGCTTCTCCGAACTGTGTGATCAGTTCTTTAAGCGGAAGACCCACGATCAGTCCGGTGGCAAGGCCGGAAACGGTTACCACGACAAGCGGATTGAATCTGAGCGCAAAACCAATGATAATGAGTGCGACACCGATTAAAGCCAAACCCATTCACTCCTTTATACACGCTTTATAAAAAATTGCTGATTTTTTCTATTTTGATTCCTTCGTGCTCCAGTGACTGCCGGATAAACTTCGCAAAAACAAGGGCCTGTTGGCCGTCGCCGTGGATGCAGATCGTATCGGCCTGGACACGGACATCCTCCCCTTGTACGGATGTGACGCTGCCTTCTTTGATCATCCGGATCACTTGGTCTGCGGCGGTTTCGCGGTTTTCGATCAACGCGCCGGGTTCACGCCTCGGCGTCAGCGAGCCGTCACGTTGATAGGTCCTGTCGGCAAACACTTCACTTGCTGTCTTCAGGCCGGTTTTCGTGCCGGCTTTCACGAGTTCCGATCCGGCCAGACCGAACAGGATGATTTCGGGATCAACGTCATATACTGCTTTGGCAATGGCTTGTGCGAGCTCCCGATCTTTTGCCGCCATGTTGTAAAGGGCGCCGTGCGGTTTGACGTGCTGGATTGTCCCGCCTTCCGCTTTCGCAAATGCAGCCAAGGCACCGATTTGATAGACGGTCATATCGTATGCTTCCTGCGCAGAAATCTGCATGTTTCTGCGCCCGAACCCGGCGAGGTCCGGAAGCCCGGGATGTGCGCCGATCCCAATTCCTTTTTCAAGCGCCATGCGGACGGTTTTCCGCATGACGGCAGGGTCACCGGCATGGAACCCACACGCAATGTTTGCCGATGTAATCAAATCAAGGATTTCCTTATCGCATCCAATCGTATATGCGCCAAAACTTTCTCCCATATCGCAATTCAAATCAATGCTTGGCATGGGTGTCCCTCCTTTTTTCCTGATAGAAAATCGATTTTTTCAGCAGGCGGATTTGTTTTTCCCTATCTATATAAAGCGCCTGGGCTTCCTCCAGCGAAATTTCTTGAAATCTGACCTTGTCCCCCAGCTTCAGCTGCGCCATCAGCGGAAGGTCCACCGCTGCAATTTGTGCGATTTTCGAATACCCGCCGGTCGTTTGCCGGTCCGCCAATAGGACAATCGGCTGCCCGCCGGACGGCACTTGGACCGTACCGAAACAGACGCTTTCCGACAACATTTCCTGTGCCCTTTTGAACTCCAGCCCCGGCCCTTCCAACCGGTAGCCCATCCGGTCGGAATCGCGGGAGATACGGTACGGCTTCCGGAAAAATTCCTGTATGCTTTCATCCGTAAATAATTCGGCATGCCGCCCTTTTATTACCCGGATGGTTGGAAACGTGCCGTAATCCGGCATAATGGTTTTGGAAACTGACCAGCTTGCCTGCAGAGAACCATCTTCGAATAATGACTGGAGCTGTTTTGATAATTCCCCTGGCATTCCGACTTGGATCTCGTCCCCCGCCTTCAGGGTCCGGCCTTGAAAACCGCCGATCCTGGCCCGCAAGTATGTCGATTTGCTTTTTAACACAGTTGGGACCGAAAAACCGCCGGCCACCGCCAAATAAGCCCGGCAGCCGGTTTCCGCCTGTTTGATCCGCAGTTCGCTTCCATTCTCAACCCTTACCGGACGCCAAAGCCCGATCGGTTTGCCGTTCAGATAGGCATGGAAACGGCCGCCGCAGATGGCGATCAGCGCATCTGTTTGGAACTCGAGAACCGGCCCCGTTACCGTGATTTCGATTGCAGCCTCGTTTTCCGGGTTACCGACGAGCAGGTTAGCGATGCGGTGTGCAAAAGGATCCATGGCACCGCTTTGCACAACCCCAAATTTTTGGTAACCCGTTCTCCCCAAGTCTTGTATCGTTGTCAGCATGCCCGGTTTGATGACCTTGATCATGACGGCATCATCTCCAGCTCTTTATATTCCTCGGCACTGACCGGCTGAAAACGGATCTTATCCCCTGCATTGAGCAAGCTTGGGCTGTCTTTTTCCGGCAGGAATAATTTTAACGGGGTGCGCCCGATGATCTGCCAGCCGCCCGGCGTTTCGATCGGGTAAATGCCGGTTTGTTTGCCAGCAATGCCAACGGATCTTTCCGGGATCCTCAAGCGCGGCGTCTTTTTTCTCGGGGCTGCGATCTCTTCCGGCATCCCCCCAATATAAGGAAAACCCGGTGCAAATCCAATCATATAAACCGTATAGTCGCCGGATGCATGGATGTGGATGACTTCTTCAGGAGTGAGGCGGTTTACACGGGCAACATATTCCAGATCAGGCCCGAATTCGCCGCCGTAGCAGACCGGGATATCGATGACACGAGGTTTTCGGAGGGGCGCTGCAGACTCTTTCTCCAGCAGTTGTGTTAAATACCTTGAAACATATATGTACGGGTTTTCTGAGGTTTGCTTATAAATTTTGAACGGGTCATATAGGACGGTGACTGTTGTATAAGCGGGAATATATTCAATCATCCACTTGGGAAAATGGTTTTCCAATAATGAAACGATCGTTTGCACTTTCCTGTGGTTTTCAAGGCTGATTTCTTTTCCCGCTTCAATCAGGACTGCGCAGTCGCCTTCCGGGAATAACTGATAATCCAACATGGTCACCTCCATTTTCAAAAAGAATTATATTTATAAAAATTATTAATATATTATTATTTTATAATAACAAAATTATTTCTGTTTTACAATTTAAAAACCCCGGCAGGAATATGCTGCGGGATTCATAACTTTTGGTCAATTTTCGATGTATGCACCAACTCTCCAAACCATTGTTTCAGTTTACCTTTTGCCTCGGCTTTCACATTGTCATCAATATACATAGCCACCTGGATCAGCGCAAGGCCGAGGGCGCCAAGGTCATCCGTGAACCCTGCCGGCAAAATATCCGGAAATAGATCGGTTGGCAGAATAAAATACCCGAGCGCGCCAATAATGGTCGCTTTTGCTTTTTTCGGGACGTCCGGTTTTTGCAGCGTATAATAAAGAAGTAGAACGGCACGTTTATGCCGGCTTTTTGGGCAAATTTCTTCAGTTTTTCCCAAAAACTTTGTTCCGAAAAATATTTCCTTGCTTTTTGCATGCGCGTTTCCATTTTTACCAGTAAATGTGCCACTCTATTTGCCCCCTATTTAAGTCTATTTTGCCTGGAAATGGTCCCGGGGGAAACAATGTTAAAACTGAAAAGGGTCGTTCATCGCTTGACGGCCTCGTCTTCTATTTCTTCCCTCAGAGTGGATCCTCTTTTTGTTAAATTCTTAGTATGAATTTTTTATTATTCAAAGTATAATCTGAGTGCCACAAGAGTCGCAACGATTGCACCCATTATTTCTGGTATAGAAATGCATTGAATATTCTTTCGATGAAGCCTTATAATGGAATTACCGATTTTTGCACGATGGCAAACAGGAAAAGAGGGGATTTACTTTTTATGGACAAACCGAAATTGTGGACGAAAGACTTTATTATGGTTTCATCCACAAATTTTTTTACGCATGTCGTGTTTTATTTATTAATGACAAGCGTTGCTATGTATGTGACAACCGCCTATCACGCAAGCCAAAGCATGGCCGGGCTGGCAGCAGGAATATTCGTCCTGGCTTCGTTAGTCGCGAGATTATTTGCAGGAAAATATTTGGACAGAATTGGGCGTAAGCGGGTGCTTGTCGGATCTTTGATTGTGTTCTTCGTGGTCATGGTGCTCCATTTCCAAGCGGACAGCCTCGCATTTTTGATGGTGCTACGGTTTATCCAGGGGGCGATGCACGGCGCAATCACAACGGCGGCGGGCGCGATTGTTGCCGACATCATTCCGAATGAGCGCCGCGGCGAAGGCACCGGCTATTATGCGACGAGCATGAATTTGGCAATGGCAATCGGCCCATTTTTAGGCATGTTTATCATGAGAATCGCCGATTTTCATATGATCATGTTGGCGGCAAGCATCATTGCACTGATCGATCTGATCTCTGCTGTATTTTTAACCGTTCCGAAAGCGGACTTGACCGAGCAGCAGTTAAAAGAAATGGCTCGTTTTCAAGTAAGAAATTTTTTCGAACCGGCCGCGCTGCCGGTTTCAGTAGCGGCTTTCGCGGTCACGCTCGCCTATTCCAGCCTCCTTTCTTTTTTGTCCCTTTATGCAAAAGACATCCACTTGGTGAATGCCGCCAGTTATTTCTTTATCGTCTATGCAGCAGCACTCATATTAACGCGGCCGTTTACAGGCAGATGGTTCGATGAGCACGGGGAAAATTTTGTTATTTACCCGCTTTTGATTTGTTTAACAACCGGTTTTCTCCTGCTCAGCCAGGCGCACAGCGGTTGGATGCTGCTTGCGGCAGGCGCACTGATCGGAATCGGTTACGGCACCGTGCAGTCGTGTTTCCAAGCCATTGCCATCAAACTTTCACCGCCGCACCAAAAAGCGCTGGCAACGTCGACATTTTTCATTTTTATTGATCTGGCAAGCGGCGCGGGGCCTTACCTGCTTGGGATCGCGGCCGGATTCATGAGTTTCCGCTTCCTTTATCTTGCGGTTGCAGGCTGGATTGTCGCGGGCATTTCCATTTATTATGCCGTGCACGGAAAAAAGGCGAAAATGGAAAGAAAAACGGCGGTTGCAGAAAGCATAAATAAATCATAATGCCGGCCGCCGCCTTTTAAAAAAATGCCGGCAATTTTCATAGAAAATCGGTTGGAGGAATAGCAAATGGCAGTACACCACTTTCATTTAAAGGCAGACTGGCCCGGCCTGCGAAATGATGTGGGCACAATTGATTGTGGAAATTTGGTGGCGAAGATTTCTATACCCCCGGAGATGGACGGCCCCGGCGTCGGGACAAATCCTGATGAAATGCTCCTGGGGGCTGCGGCAACCTGCTATATCATTACGCTCGCGGCCATGATGGAGCGCAGCCACTTGGAGAAAGAACAGCTGACGATGGAATCGGAAGGCATTGTGGATGTAACCAATGGTGTATTTACGTATAAAAAAATGATCCACCGCCCTGAAATTGTGCTGAAACCGGACGCAACCGACAAGGACATCCGGCTGGCGTACACTCTGGCCGAAAAAGCAGAAAAATCATGCATGATCAGCCGCGCCATTCAGGGGAATGTTGAGCTCGAATTACAGGCAGCTGTGAAAAGAGCCGCAAAATAGTGATGCTGGCTTTCCGTGGCATTTACGATTAAAAGCACAATCACAGGACGAACTTGTTTCGCCTTGTTACTTATGAAAGACACTTGTTTCAATATTTAATTGGCATTTGTCTTTCATCGCATCAATGAAAACACTTATATCAAATCTCTGATTGGTTTTATCAAAGCAGAACTTAAGAGGAAGTGCTAAAAAAAGCAGCCGAGAAAAATAGCGGCTGCCTTTTTTACAATACCTTATCCAAAAAGTCCTGTGCCCGGGTTGTCTTTGGATGGCTAAAAAATGCTTCAGGGGTGCCTTCTTCTAAAATTTTCCCGCCATCAATGAAAATAATGCGGTCGGCCACTTCTCGGGCAAAACCCATTTCGTGCGTGACGATCATCATGGTCATGCCGGTCTGGGCCAAGTCTTTCATCACGTTTAATACTTCTTTTACCATTTCCGGGTCAAGAGCGGAAGTCGGCTCGTCAAACAACATCAGCTTTGGCTCCATTGCCAGTGCGCGGGCAATTGCCACCCGCTGTTTCTGCCCCCCGGAAAGGTTATTTGGATACGCCCCTTCTTTTTCCGTCAGGCCGACTTTTGCCAAAAGTTCCCTTGCCTTGGCCTCTGCATCCTGGCGTTTCATTTTTTTGACTTTCATTGGAGCATAGGTCAGGTTTTCCAGAACCGTTTTATGTGGAAAAAGATAAAAATGTTGGAAAACCATACCAATTTCTGAGCGCACTTTCATAATATTGATTTTCTTATCTGTAATTTCTTCCCCGTCGATCCAAATCCTGCCTTTTGTCGGCTCTTCCAAAAAATTGAGGCACCGCAGAAAAGTGGATTTGCCGGATCCGGACGGGCCGATGACAGCAACAACTTCCCCTTTGTCTACATGTGTGGAAATATCTTTCAGGACTTCGTTATGGCCGAATTGTTTATAGAGATGTTCCACTTTAATCACTGTATTTCATCTTCCTTTCCAGCTGTCTGCCGAGCACCGTCAAGATAAAGACAAGCACCCAATAAATGACGGCTACAAACAGGAGCGGTTCAAAGTTGCGGTAAATTTGTGCTCCGACAACCTGGGCGCGGCGCATCAGGTCCAAATAACCAATAGTGGAAACAAGGGCAGACTCTTTTGTCAAGGAAATGAATTCATTCATCAGTGCAGGCAGAATATTTTTCATCGCCTGCGGCAGGATCAAATCTTTCATCATTAAATAGTACGGAACCCCTAGCGCCTGGGCGGCTTCTGTCTGGCCCTTGTCCACTGCCTGGATCCCGGCACGGATGATTTCCGACACATAAGCAGCCGAGTTCAGGCCGAACGCCAAAATGGCCGAAAGAAACGGCTTGATATCATACCCGGTCAGCTGCGGGATTGCAAAATATATGAGCATCAATTGAACAATCAATGGCGTGCCGCGAAAAATCGATGTATAAATATCACCGATCCATTTTAATGTTTTGATACGGGATATTTTAAACAATGCGAAAACCGTCCCGAGTACAAAACCGAAAAGAATCGCAAAGAAAACAAATTTTAATGTTACCCATATTCCTTTTAACATAAAAGGAATATAAGGCACAATTTGGCTGAAATCCAAATTCATGCCTTACACCTCACCTTGTTAGTTTAATGAACTTCTTGAAAAAACAGCGCCCTGCTCAGCAAGGCGCCTGCATGCAATTACTGTTGGTCAATTTTCCATTTCTTTTTCAATTCAGCAAGTTTACCGTTCTTTTCAGCTTTTGCCAACACTTTGTTGACTTTTGCCGTCAATTTGCTGCCTTTCGGGAAAGCAACAGCCATGCCCGGCGAACTGGAAGTCGGATCATCAAAGCCGGCCAGATTTTGCTTTTTAATATAACCTTCCGCAACGGATTTATCCAAATAGGCGACTTGAATGCGCTTAGAAAGCAGTTCTTCAACTAAGTTTGTCGAGTTATCGAGTTTTTTGACATTAAAATTGTACGTTTTCTTCAGCTTATCAGCGCCTTCTTCCTGGATGGTGCCCAATTGGACGCCGACGGTTTTGCCCTTAATATCTTCCAGCTTCTTGATGTTTGAACCTTTCAATGTCACGAACATTTCCCCTGAATGGTGGTACTGCGTGGAGAAATCAACGTTTTTGGCGCGTTCTTTCGTGGCGGACATCCCGGAAAGCACCATATCCACCCGCTTCGATTGCAGGGCGCCAATTAAACCGTCAAATTTCATATCTTTAATTTCCAATTTATATCCTAATTCTTTTGCAATATAGTTAGCCAGATCAATATCAAAACCGACAATTTTCCCGGAAGTATCCCTTGTTTCAAACGGGGCAAAGTCGGCTGATGTGCCCATGACCAATACCTTTTCTTTTTTGTTGGCGGTGTTTCCGCTGCTTGATTGGCCGCAAGCTGTCGTAATCACCATTGCAAATACAAGTGCGATGCCTAAAACGATCTTTTTCACAATTTTTCCCCCTATGAAAGTATCAAACTTGCGAAGCATTTTTATTCAACAAAATGAATTTTAACACGATGTGGAATATTTGAGAAGATATTTATTCAAAAAAAATATTTTAAAATATTGTCAGTTTGGTCAGCTTTTCACTGGCATTTTGTTTTTGACCTTTTCTTCAAATTCACGCTTCATGTTTTCAAAGATTTCTTTGTCGGTAATCAGGTCATAACCGGTCATCGCCAAGGCCAATGCCCCGCTCGATAAAACCTGGTGGGAATTGTCCGTAATCGTCGTATCGGCAAATTCCTTCGTATGGGCGACAAGGCCCGGGGAATCCAGGCCGATATACGGGTGAATGGCCGGCACGACATGGCTGACATTGCCCATATCGATCGAACCGTAAGATGACCTTGGTTTCTTTACTTCTTTTACCTTTGTTGTTAAAAGGTTTTTCGTGAACAAATTGGACAACGTTTCGTTTGTCACCATATTGTCGTAGCTTAATTCGTAGTTTGAAATATGCACTTTGGCGCCCGTCATCATAGCCGCACCTTTTGCAATATTTTTCACCTTTTCGACCACTTCGTTTAAATATACACGGTCTTTGGCGCGCACATAAAATTGGGCTACCGCTTTATCCGGCACGATATTTGCGGCAATCCCGCCTTCTTTAATAATGCCATGGATGCGGACATCGGAAGTGACATGCTGGCGGAGCGCATTTACGCCGTTAAACAATTGGATCGCCGCATCAAGCGCGTTGATGCCGTCTTCCGGATTAGAAGCCGCGTGCGCCGATTTGCCGCGGAAATCAAACTGGATTGCATCCATGGCAAGCGATTCTCCGCTTTCATAGGACTCATCGGCCGGATGTAAGATCATGGCAGCGTCAATATCATTGAAAATACCCTGTTCCGCCATCGGGACTTTAGCACCGTTCGTTTCTTCGGCCGGCGTACCAAGGACAACCACGCGTCCGCCGATCTCATCGATCACTTTGCTTAAAAGTACGCCGGCGCCCGCGCTCATCGTACCGATCATATTGTGGCCGCAGCCGTGACCGACACCGGGAAGCGCATCGTATTCCGACAGAAACGCAATTGCCGGCCCCTCTTTTTGGCTGTCATATACCGCTTTGAATGCGGTCGGCCTGTCCACGATCCCTTTTTCTACCGTAAAACCATGGACTTCAAGGAAGTCTGTGAGCAGTTTCATTGAATTGTATTCCTGGTCGCCGAGTTCCGGATGGTGGTATAAGGTATCGCTCATTTCCCAAAGCTTCGACTCTATTTGTTTCAGATGCTGCCTGAGTTGTTCTTTCATTTGGAATATCCCCCTGCTGTTCTATGCCGTGTTGTGCACATCGCAAAATTAATATTTATGAATAATATGTTATAAATATACAATAAATCATAAGGTTCGGCAAGTGTTTTTTCAAAAAATATCACGCAAAAATAAAAAGGCCCTACCCCCTGTATGGGATAAAGCCTTTTACAACTTTACACCATTAGTTTGCAAATATCATTCGTGAATGCGACCGGATCTTCAATATCGAGTCCTTCAATCAGCCGCGCCTGGTTGTACAGCAGGTTTGTATAAAGCGTGCATTTGTCTTTATCGTTTTCAAATACTTCTTTTAAGGCGCGGAACACATCGTGGTGAACGTTGATTTCGAGCACTTTGTCGGCTTTAATGTTTTGCCCGTTCGGCATCGCGTTCAGCACTTTTTCCATTTCAATCGACACTTCGCCGTCCGTTGTGAAGCAGACCGGGTGCGATTTTAACCGGTGCGATGCGCGCACATCTTTCACCTTGCCGTTCAAAGCCTTTTTCATGAAATCAAAGAGATCTTTGTTTTCTTTTTCTTCCGCTTCCGTTTCTTTTTTGTCTTCCTCTTCAAAACCGAGGTCGCCGCTTGATACCGACCTGAATTCTTTTTCTTTGTAATTCATGAGCATTTTAATCGCAAACTCATCGATATCTTCCGTGAAATAGAGGATTTCATACCCTTTGTCGGCGACAAGTTCAGTCTGCGGCAGTTTTTCAATCCGGTTAATCGATTCGCCGGTTGCATAATAAATGTATTTCTGGCCGTCCGGCATGCGGCTGACGTATTCATCGAGCGTCACAAGTTTCTTTTCTTTTGACGAATAGAACATCAACAGATCCTGCAAATCTTCCTTATGGGCGCCAAATTCATTGTACACGCCGAACTTCAGCTGGCGGCCGAAAGATTTATAAAACGCTTCGTACTGTTCCCGGTTTTCTTTCAGGAGATTGGCCAGCTCGCGTTTGATCTTGTTTTTAATATTTTTCGCGATCAGTTTCAGCTGGCGGTCATGCTGCAGCATTTCCCGCGAAATATTCAGGGAAAGGTCTTCCGAATCGACCATCCCTTTGACAAAGCTGAAATAATCCGGCAGCAAATCCGGGCATTTTTCCATAATCAAAACGCCGTTCGAATACAGTTCAAGGCCTTTTTCGTATTCCGGCGTATAGTAATCAAACGGAATTTTTTCCGGGATGTAAAGAATCGCGTTGTAACGCACAGCCCCGTCAACTTTAATATGGATATGTTTCACCGGTTTATCAAAGCCGTAATGCTTTTCCATGTAAAAATTCTCGTAATCTTCGTCTGTCAGCTCGTTTTTGTTTTTGCGCCAAATCGGCACCATGCTGTTGAGGGTCTGTTCTTCTTTCACTTCCTCATACTCGTTGTCGCTGCCTTCTTTCAGGCGCCTTTCTGTCACATCCATTTTGATCGGGTAGCGGATGAAATCAGAATATTTTTTTACAAGTGCCTTCAGCCGGTACTCTTCCAAAAACTGATCGTAATCTTCGTCTTCCGTATTCTCTTTCAGTTTCAAAATAATATCGGTGCCGTAGCCGTCTTTTTCGCACGGCTCGATCGTATAGCCTTCCGCGCCTTTCGACTGCCATTTATAGGCCTGGCTGCTTCCCACTGCTTTCGAAATGACCGTAATTTCATCGGCAACCATGAATGCGGAGTAGAAGCCGACGCCGAATTGGCCGATCAAATCATACCCGTCTTTGCTTTCATTTTCATTTTTAAACGCGAGCGAACCGCTTTGTGCAATCGTGCCAAGATTATTTTCGAGTTCTTCTTCTGTCATGCCGATCCCGGTATCGGAAACCGTCAAAGTCCGGTTTTCTTTGTCCGGGGTAATTTTAATATAATAGTTGTCTTTATCAAACGTTAAATTTTCATCGGTCAGGGCTTTGTAATAAATTTTATCGATCGCGTCGCTGGCGTTTGAAATCAATTCCCGCAGGAAAATTTCTTTTTGTGTGTAAATCGAGTGGATCATCATGTCCAAAAGCCTTTTCGATTCCGCTTTAAATTCTTTTACCGCCACATCGATCTCCCCTTTATATGTAAAAAATCGTTTCCGGTTCTGATTTTAGCACTCAAAACACCAGAGTGCTAACATACTATTATTTAGCACAGTGCCGGCCGTTTGTCAATGAAACGGCAGCCGAAAATGTTCTTTCCAACAGTAAAATGATGGCTTATAATTAGTAATTGACATTTAAATACGGGCTTGGGCGATGGAAATAGGTGAAAATCCTATACGGTCCCGCCACTGTGATGGAAAAACTTTTCCTAAGTCAGGTCTTTCTCCCAAGCTGTCGGTTTATTTGGAGCCTACGAGGTATAGGCGAAAAATTTTTTCTGCCCTTGTATACCTCTGCGTACAAGGGTTTTTTTATGGAAAGGAGAGAGTGATATGGTTGGAAAAAGGTTGAGGGGACTCATCTGGGGGATAGCCTTCGTTTTGGCCTTCGCGGTTCCGTCACATAGTTTTGCGGCTGTTTCGGTAAGCAAAGACATTGCGGATACAGCTTCATACTTTAAATCATCAGCATTAAATTCCGATTTTGTGGTGGCTGCATTGGCGAAGGAAAATCTGCTGACAGCCAATGAAATCAAACAGTACCGCAGCGTTATAAAAGAAAGGGTTAATTCCAAAACATTAACCGGAACGGAACTCGACAAAACGATCATTGCTTTAAAAGCGATCGGCGAGGATCCGGCAAATTTTGAAGGCAAAAATCTCGTGAGAAGCGTGTTTGAAACAAAGGAAGAAAGCACTACGACCGGCTACGCCTACGATTTAATCGCCTTGAATACGGATAATTATTCGATTCCGGGCGATGCACCGAATACGCCGGCAAAAATCGCAGCCAAACTTGTGGATTTAGAGCTTCCAGACGGCGGTTGGAGCTGGGGCCCGTCCGCAACGGCCTCGGATGTGGATTCAACCGGGATGGTGCTGACCGCGCTCGGGACGTATCAGGATAGGCATGATGAGGATGTAAAAAATGCCATACAGGACGGCATTAAATACTTAAAAGCGGCGGAAAAGGACAATGCCGGCTTTGACAACTGGGGTATTAATTCATGCAGCACCGCCCAGGCCATTATAGGACTGACTTCCGTTGATGTTGACCCTACAACAGGGGATTTTGTAAAAAGCGGCACAAATCCGGTATCGATGCTCAGCACTTTTAAGGATACAAAAAACGGGGGCTACAAATGGATGGCAACGAGCGATGCTTCCGACAGTTTTTCCACAGAACAGGTGCTTCAGGCACTCGTCGCCTATGACCTTTTCCAAAAAGGAGATACGCTGTACGATTTTACGCAAAAAAGCAGTACGGGCAGCACAGCCGCAACGGAAAACGGAAACAGCAATCCGGATTCGGGCAATACGGCTTCAAAATCAGCCGGATCAGGAAACAGCAGTACGGATACCGCAAGCCAATCAAGTTCCAATACAGCATCCGGCAATTCTGCGGCTGCCACGAATGTGATTGAAAAGAATACAAAAGAAGTGATCACCAAAACCAATACCATCACGAAAAACAACACCATTACCAAAAAGGCGGTGGACACAAAACAAACGCCGGCAAAAACGAAAAAAACTTCGAATGCCGATAAAAAAGCAGCCACTGCAAAGGCTTCAGCTGCACCGGCAGAAAAAGAGCAGCAGCCCCAAAAAGTGGTGACCACAAAAACAACGGGCGTCTCTCCTGTGCACGGTTGGGTCGGCTCCATTTCGACCGGTGTAGGCGTCATCCTGCTTGTCATTCGGAAAAGGCTGTTGGGGGTGTGACCGGGAATGAAATTAAAAAGTATCATCATTGACAGTGTTGCGGTGCTTTTGATCGCGTTCGGCGCCTGGTTTTTTATCGATGGTTTCCATACTGAAACAAAAACGGTCAAAACGTATTCTGCGGCCACACAAACTGCAAGCATCCCAGCCAAATCGGAGGATGCAGCGCAAACAAGCACCGCTGCCGGCAGCAGTGGCAGTAAAACCAAATCAGACAGCAACCCAAGTGCTGCAAACAGCAAATCCGGCAGCTCCAATGATACACTCAGCAAATCTTCTACTAAGAGCAAAACCGGGGAAACGCCGGCTTCAAAAACGGCTACAACGGTCAGCACAACCCAAAGTACGTCATCCGGCGCTTTTTCATCAGATTCTGGAAGCAGCATCGCAGGCAGCAGCCCCAATGCATCTTCCGAAAAAAAAGCCGAAACGGTTTCTTTAACGGTTAAAGGCTACAAAGGAACCATTTTTAGCGGCAAATATGCATACCACAGCGGCGATACCGCCTTTACGCTGTTAAAAACCGCTGCTTCTGCGGAAGGTATCAGCCTCGATTACTCCGGATCTGGTGCAACCGCCTATGTGAAAGGCATTGACGGGCAGAATGAAGGGGATAAAGGCGGCATGAGCGGCTGGAAATATAAAGTGAACGGCAAGGAGCTGAATTATTCAGCGGGGACGTATAAACTGAAAGCCGGCGACCAGGTCGTATGGTACTATTCTGAATAGGAGATGTTTCAAATGGAAAAACAGCCGGTTGAAAACAGAAAATCGGCCAAAACGGCTTCACAGGTAACGAGAAAGATTGCCCTCCTCGCTGTGCTGGCCGCACTGAGCATCGCCGGAAGAATTTTTATGGCTTCGATTCCGAATGTCCAGCCGTGCACCGTCATCATTATTTGCAGTTCATTCGTATTCGGGATCCGTTTCGGGCTGGCCCTTGCATTTTTAACCGTCTTCGGTTCCGACATGTTTCTCGGCATGGGTTTTTTTGCCATCATGCAGTTTATTGCCTGGGGAAGTGTCGCCGTGCTTTCCGGCCTGCTCGGCAAGAAACAGTTTTACAAAAAAGTCCCGCATATTGTGTTGTGTTTGTATGCTGGATTTACCGGCATTCTGTTCGGCTTTATGGTTTCATTGAATTATTTATTTATCGGCGGGCCGTATGCGTTTTGGACTTACTACCTTGCCGGCCTGCTTTTTGATGGCTACCATGCTGCAGGGAACTTTGTGATTTACTTGATTTTGGGCCCAATCCTGATCAAATTAATTGCAAAAGAAAAAGAACGGATATACGGCGTTTAGGAACAAGGCTGCCCCTTTGTTGCGGGCAGCCTTGTTTGACTGTTCCCGCTAATGATTGCCGCAAAAAACCGCCATAAGGACAGCAAGATGTTGCTGAGTTCAGAAGTGCATACCACCAGCCCCCAATTAAAAAAGAAAAAACTGACCGGAGCGAACGCAACCGCCTTCATGAATCAGAAAGCGCCGGAAATTGACGCACTCAAACAAAGCGGACAATCATTTTAAAACTGGCCCACTGATATAAAGAATGGAAAAGAACCGGAAAGACACCATCATGATGGATTTCTCCGGTTCTTGATCATCTATCTATAGGCGAAAAAGCAAAACGATTACTCTTCATGCTTTTTGGAACAGGTTTTTTCACCCTTTCCATCCGCCTATTTGCTCATGCCCCGGCGATTTCCTCCGCGTTCCGGTTGATGGTGTCAATGATGCCGATAATTTTCCTGGCATCATCCATATTGTCTTTAAAAATCTCGACAATGCTGCCGACGGTTTTGAACGGTTCCTGCTGCAACACTTTTTTATCAAGCGTACCGTTTTTCACAACATAATCAACGATCAGTTTGACAAAACGGACCTGGTTCAGATTCAGCCGCTCTTCAGAAAGGAATTCCGAAAATGCCGCATTGGCTGCTTTCGGGTCAAGCCCGACGATTTGGCGGACCAGTTTTGTAATTGGCGTATTGCCGAAATCTTTCTCGTAATCTTCTTTCGTGCCGAGTTCTTTCCACAAGATGTTTTCGAGCGCCACCACATCAGCGGCGGTCAGCGGTTTATTATTGTTTAGTTTGTAAATCGCAATCTGGTCTTTATGCGCCTGCAAATAATGGTGCACCTTTTTCTTGTAGCTTTGCAAATCGTTCACTTCGTACATTGGGCCGTTTTCTTTCACTTCCAGCACTTCATCCTGGAAATTCGTATAATAGATTTTCTGCGTTTCTTTTTCGATAAATTTGATCAAATCGCGCAGTGCTTCACGGACGGCATCGAGTTCAAACAGATCGGCGCTTTCCCAAAACTCCTCAGTCCGTACTTTGTCAATCACAGGCTTTTGTTCAAGCACTTGCGGAATCGTGCCGAGCTTCGACAATGCTTCCGCCGTTTTCACAACGCTGCGGATTGGTTTTGTGGCATTTTTCATTTGCAGCTTCGCGAGCTCAATCGTATACATGACCAGGTCGAACCTTTTCGCAAACTCATCTTCCACAATCGGTATGACAATCGGCGAAATGTGTTCCTTGATTTCATTTGTATCAAGCACGGACAGTGATTGCCAGTTGCTGCGGTTCCGGAATTTTTCCACCTGTTGCAAATGCTGGCGGACACGGAAATTTTCCTGGTCAAGCACGAGGATGCTTTTCACCGCTTCTTCCACCAAATCGTTGCGATGGCGAATATATGCTTCTTTTTGGTAATCGCTCCCCTGCAATTCACGGATGATGTCAACTTTTGCATTGAACAGTTTTTCGGTAAGGCTTTTGCCGACCTCCCCTTCCATGCCTTTCGGGTTTTCCCGGAAAAATTCGAAGTTCCCGCAGTAGTCAAAAATGAGGAAATGCGTTTTATCCTGGCCGATCCCGAACAGGTCCGGGCAAAGTCTTGTCCCGCGGCCAATCATCTGCCAAAATTTCGATTTCGAGCGCACTTTTTTGAAAAAGACAAGATTGACCGCCTCCGGAATATCGACACCGGTATCGAGCATATCAACAGACACGGCGATTTGCGGAAGCTTACGCCGGTCGGAAAAATCATCGATCAAACTTTGGACGTATTTCACGCTGTAATCAATGACTTTGGCAAAATGGCCGCCATACTCAGGAAAAAGATGATCAAACCGATCGACAATCACTTCGGCGTGGTGGTGGTTTTTTGCAAAAATAATCGTCTTCCCGAGCTTATCCCCGCCTTCCACCTTAAGACCTTTTTCCATGAGATTTTTTAATACAGTATCAATCGTATTTTGATTAAACAACCATTCATTTAACGCCGCACTGTCAATGTCTTTTACATTTTCTTCATCTTCAAATGTTTCCTCAAACGCTTCTTTTTCCTCATCCGATAAATCATCGTAACGGATGCCTTCTTCAAGGAATTTCAGTTTCGTTTCAATTGTGCGGTAATCAACCAGGTACCCGTCTTTTACCGCCTGGTCGAGTTCATAGGCAAAAGTCGGCACACCGTTCTCAAGGCCGAATACTTCATATGTATTTTTGTCGATCTCGTCTTTCGGCGTCGCTGTCAGCCCGAGCAGGATTCCATCAAAATAGTCAAAAATGCTGCGGTACTTTTTGTAAATGCTCCGGTGCGATTCATCAATGATGATGAGATCGAAATGGCCGACCGTAAACAGCTTTTTACCGTCTTTCCTTCTTGCCTCGTCGATCGCATTCATCATCGTCGGGTATGTAGAAAAGACCATCCGTGCTTCTTCCGGGTTATCTTTGTTATCGAGCAGGTTGCACAACGTCAGGCTCGGCAGCAAAGTATTAAAATTTTTATATGCCTGGTTGAGCAGCGTTTTCCGGTCCGCCAAAAACAGCACATTTTTCACCCAGTTATGCCGCGTAAGGACATCGACAACGGAAATCGCAGTTCTTGTCTTCCCGCTTCCTGTCGCCATAACAAGCAGGGCTTTGCGCTGGTTGCGGGAAAGCGCATTGCAAACAGCGAGAATCGCTTCTTTTTGATAATAGCGGTTTGTGATGTTGTCGTTCACCCGTATATTGTTAAGCTGTCGTTTCATCTCGCGGCGATTCAAAAGCAGGCTCAATTCCTCTTTATTGTAAAAGCCCGACACTTTCCGCGGCGGATAAGGCTCGTGCCAAATATACGTTTCAAATCCGTTCGTGTAAAAGATGACGGGGCGCGTGCCTGTCATATTTTCGATGCAATCCGCATACAGCTTTGCCTGCTGACGGCCGATTTTCGCGTCTTTTGACGTCCGCTTTGCTTCAACCACTGCGAGCGGCTTGCCGTTTTCCCCGAATAAAACGTAATCGGCATAACCTTTTCCGGTCTGGTTCGGCATCCCGCTGACCGGATATTCACGTACAATGTCTTTGTTGAATTCCCAGCCGGCCAGTTTTAAGTCAAGATCAATGTATTTGAGCCGTGTTTCGAATTCCTTCAGCTCGTCGACATGGAAATCGTAATCCTGCGTGTTTTGCTCACGTTTTTCAGCGGTTTTTTGGCGCAATGCCTCGTTTTCTTTCATCAGTTCTTCAAGTTTTTTGTCTTTGGAGCTGAGTTGTTCATACAAATCTTGCAGCTCTTCCGGACGCACCCGCTTCTCTTCGCCGACAGGCAGCAATGATTCGTCGAAATCACCAGCCGTAAAGGTGTCGGAGTAGCAATAATCAATCCAGGAAACAAACTGGTAGAGATGATGCAGGGACAGCACCGCCTCATCACGGGTCACCGGCGCATTCGTATGGACGGACACATTGCCAAGTTTGACGACATATTTCATCATCGGGAGCAGTTCTTCATCGATAATCCCCAAAAAATTGGCGTCATGGATCAAACTGGAGAGATTATCCTGATACGGGATTTTTAGCGCCCCATCATACTGGTACACCCACTTCACCGCCAGTTCCAGCGCCCGTCGCGACTGGATCGCGCTCACCGCCGGACTCACCACCAACGCCTTCTCCGCCTCCAAGCAAGCCTTTGCAAAACTCCGGTACTGCTTCTTCTCTTTCAAAAAATCAAAGTTCGACACCCATATCCCCCCTTGGATTAGAGAGCTGACACTTCTTCCTTTTCGGTAAATAATTCGCCTTTGAAGGCACGTTGCATGAGGGAGTTGAATGAATTTTCTAATTCAAACAGACTAAATTCAAACAATTTTCTTTTATTTTCCAAATTTAGAATAAAATTTTCAAACTTCTTTTGCTTCTCAAACGGTGGTACTGGAATTTCTAATTCGCTTAAAATTTTTAAATTTATATTTTTCTGTGCAGATTCTGGTGCATTTGCTTCTATAATTCTTTGAAGAAAGCTAAACCAAGTATGGACGTAGATGTTGGACATATAACTATTTGGTAAATATGCAACAATACTATCTGGAAAGCACGCATCAAAGGTAAGAATGCCAGTTTCCGCAATATTAGCTGCAATTGTAATGCATAAAGTTCCTGCCGGCCACAACTTACTTTGCTTTAAGCCTAATTCAGAATAAGTTTGAGTGTACTGTTTAATAAATATTCCTGACTTAGAAATATCTCCCGTTTGGACTAATGGATAGGCTCCCCCTAAAAGCTCAGGTGCATTTCTAGGCCTATGCTTTGACAATCCTCTTTTTAATTGCCCAGTTTCTGAAAGCTTTTGAGTATTCCAGTTCATGTTATTCAATACCGGATCCCCAAACATCTCCAAAAACACACTTTGCGTTAATTGGTCTAAGGCTTCGATTTGGGATTTGCGTTTTATAACTAGTTCATTACTTTTATTCAATAAATTAATAATCTTCTTCTGAACTTCAATTTCTGGAAGTGGAACATCAATATTTTTCAATATAGATAAATTAATATTATTTTGAGCAACACCACGACCAGTATTTACAACTGTATTTTTTATAGATTTCAAAAAGTAATATAGATATTCAGTCAATACTTTTTCACTTTTAACATTTATTCCTGCAATTGCTTGATTCGTTGAAGCATTTATATTTAATATTGCACATTCTCCTATTGTTGCAAAGATTGTATAAAGTAAAGTTCCTTTCTTAAACAATTTTGCAGAAGAATTATTTAAACCATCTTCTGTAATAAATTCTTCAGTTTTTTCTAAGTACTTTCCTTTTATATCACTAATTTTCACCCAAGGTATATTCCCATTTTTCCAATAAGTTGGATTAGATCTTTTTGGTGTACCACCTGCTGAAATATCAGCAATTTCTCCTAGCTTTTTATAAATAACAGCCATCTTTTCACAACCCTTTTAATGAATCTTTCAGTTCTTTAATTCCTTGTATTATCTCATGTTCATATTTCTCAATTTTTTCAAGAATCAATTGTGGCTCTTCATACTCCACTTCTTCATATTCAATCTCTTTATATTTATTTATCGACAAATCATATTCGTTTTCCCGTAATTCTTCAACCGGTACAAAGAAGGATTGTTCTGTCCGTTTCCGCCCTTTTTCTGCTTCTAAATTATTGTATCTGGCAATAATATCCGGTATATCATTTTCTTCAATCGGACTGCGTTTGTCATCTAGTGAAAAACCGTCTGCTTTCATATCATAGAACCATACGTTGTCGGTTCCGCCTGCCCCCGTTTTCGTGAAAATCATGATCGCGGTCGAAACGCCTGCGTACGGTTTAAACACGCCGCTTGGCATCGAAATGATCGCTTCCAGCTTGTGGTTGTCAATAATTTCTTTACGGATTTTCTTATGGGCGTTAGAGCTCCCGAACAAGACACCGTCCGGGACAATCACTGCTGCCCGGCCGCCCGGTTTTAATATCCGGATAAACAAAGATAAAAACAGCAATTCTGTTTTCTTTGTCTTCGCGATTTTTAATAAATCATTCGACACGGCTTCGTAATCAAGCGAGCCTTTGAACGGCGGATTCGCAAGTACAAGCGTGTATTTGTCCTTGTCTTTATTCGCCTCGGATAGCGAATCGCGGTAGGCAATGTTCGGATTATCGACACCGTGCAGCATCATGTTCATCGCACCAATCCGGAGCATCGTCCGGTCCATGTCATTGCCGTAAAACATCGTATTATGGAAATGTTCCTTTAATCCCTGGACGAGGAATAAATCCTCATGGTGTTGATGCAAATATTCGCTTGCCGCCACCAAAAATCCTGCCGAACCCATCGCCGGATCGATGATGATGTCTTCGGGGGTCGGTTTCATCAATTCGACCATCATTTTAATAATGTGGCGCGGGGTACGGAATTGTCCGTTTGTTCCGGCCGTTGCGATCTTGGACAGCAAATACTCGTACAGGTCTCCCTGCGTATCGCGCCCTTTCATCGGCAGGTTGTCAATGCCGTCCACAATTTTCGCCAGCATATTTGCTGTCGGGATCAAAAACATGGCGTCGTCCATGTATTTGGAATACGCCGAGTCCTCATTGCCATGCAAACTTTTGATAAACGGAAACACTTCTTTTGAAACGACTTCATACATTTCGTCTGCCGATCCAAGCTGTTTGAACCGGTGCCAGCGAAGATGCTGTTTGTCTTCCGGGAATATGCCTTCATACGGAAGCCCTAAAACTTCCGCTTCCTGCTCTTTAATTAACTCCGCATCATCAAGCCCTTTTATAAACAGCAAGTATGTAAATTGTTCAATCACTGTTAAGGGGTTTGTAATACCGCCTGTCCAGAATGTTTCCCATATTTTATCTACTTTATTTTTCATTTCGCCTGTAATCATAAATACTTCTTCCTCCTGAGTGAACTTATTACTATTATAGCGACTAAGTAAAGGATGATGGAAGCAGGGAGCGGTATTTCCTCCGTGGAAAAAAATGCATTGTCCATTGCCTTTACCAATTTCTTACAAAAAAGAAAATCCCCCGGTTTATGTTTCAGAGGACTTTAATGGAACAACTGTTTGATTTTCATACACCACATTTAACGCAACGGAAATTCCAGCATGAATTCATGTACTCTCCCGCCACTGCTTCCCGTTGTTCTTTGAATATGGGCATCATGATCATACGAGCCGGTACACCACAAATTTTTCATATGGATTATGCTCATATAAAAGCGCCAGCGGGACTTCAAGCATTTTTTCAAACGGCGTGCGGTCTTCAAGGAAATAAATATAGTCTTCCAATGGGTAATATAAAATGATGTCTGTTTCCCGGCCCGCTTCTTCCACCGAGTGTAAAATATTTTGCACGATCTTCATAAAAATCTGTGCCGAGAACGGATTAAAAAAATAAAAGCGATTATCTTCAGGCGCGATCTCATATTCCTCTGCCAAGCATCGTTTAAAATGAATCCGGCCGGGATGGTTTGGGAATTTTTTCTCGTAGCGTTTCTTGTTTTCGAGCGCTTCACGGTAGAAAACTTCATTCATCTCAACGCCGGTCACTGTTGCGTGGAACAGATGGTAAATGTAAAAATTGAGCCGCCCTTTGCCGCAGCCGAAATCCACAACATGATCGCTCTCCCTTAGTTCGTAATGGTCAAACAGTTCATCAAGCGCATAATACGGCGTTGGCTCATACCGGTTGTAATGCAGCGATTCGTAAAAACTTTTCTGCTTCCCGGTCGTTTTAATATTTAACAGCCCGTCAATATAAGAATCGTTCATGCCATTACTCCTGTGTTTATTATGGTTTCATTCCGGAACGAAACGAATGATGCTCTATTGCCTGTTCCAGTCCGTACGGTGATAAATCCAGTTCCGTTTCCCGGCCGAGTGCGAGCCTTGCCTTTTGCCTTTTACAGTAATGGACACTTCAAACTTGTTCCGTTTCCCGGCCGAGTGCGAGCCTTGCCAGTTCAGCCCCGAAAAACGGTCCGACGGTTAAGCCTGAAGCACCTAGCCCGTTTGCGGCAAGAATCCCGCCAAAACCGGGCCACGCGCCGATGACAGGCAAAAATCCCGGCGTGAACGGACGGAAGCCAACTTTTACATCAATAATTGCTGCATCTGCCAGGCCTTGCGCTACCGGCAGCACTTTGGATAAAACTTCGTGGAGCCCGCCTGCAGTCACACGCTGGTCAAATTCTTCCGTATTTTCATGGGTGGCGCCGGCAATGATGCGACCGCCTTCAAACGCAAGCAAATACTGGTCATTCGGGGGCATCACGACAGGCCAGCCGCCAGTATCCGTGCCGGGCAGCTCCAGATGGATAATTTGCGCTTTTTGGTGGCTGACTTGGAACGTTGCGCCGAGCGGTTTGAACAACTCTTTTGCCCATGCGCCCGCTGCCACAATCGTTTTGTCCGCATGCATCGTGCGTCCTCCGGCTTCAACCCCGATTACTTTTCTGCCTTCCACAAGCAGCCGGGCATTTCCATGTATGACTTCTGCCCCGTTTTTTCGGGCAGCATTCACTAGCGCATCCCGCAGCGCCTTTCCGTTTACGCGGGCAGCCCCGCCCACATAGACAGAGCTGAAGCCACTGGAAAGCAACGGAAACATGCCGCGCGTTTCCTCAGGCGACAGCCGTTTGATCTCGCCAATTTCGGGCGCATCTTCCCGCCGCTTCAAAGCCCGTTCCTGCATTTTATCGAGTTTTTCTTCACCCGTATGTATGCTGAGGGCACCAGTCTTTTTATATCCGGTTTCCGTTTCTCCGTCTTCTTCCAATTGTGCGATTAATTCAGGGTAGTACTTTGCACCTGCTTTGGCGAGCCGGTACCAGTCTTTGTTCCTCCGCTGCGACAGCCACGGGCAAATGATTCCGGCTGCTGCTTCAGTCGCCTGCCCCTTGTCAGCCCTGTCAATGAGTGTGACGGCTGCGCCCGCTTTTGCCAGATGATAAGCAGCAGATGCCCCGAGCACACCGCCGCCGACTACGATATAAGATGGCATAATGTCACTCCTGTTTCCTGTAAAATAAGATTTGTTTTGTATACGAAGTAAAATCATCAAGGTGGTTCTCAATGATTTGCTTCAATATTTCCAAGTTAATAGCCTGATAATCGTAAACAGCAATATTACGGAATCCGATCATTGCCTTCAATTTTACGGCTAGTGGATTTAAGTCAATATTTTGGACACCAATAAGTGAAATTTAATTTTGATCTCATGCCATATTTTTCATGACTGCTGGTCGCTTGACATAGAGCATCTGCGGGCGTGGTGTTATGCGAAGGGCGCAAGAGGCAATGATTTCCTTCGCATGGCAAACAAGCCTACCACGCCCGCCACTCCATGTAAAGCGGATGCTTGTAATATTGTGAAGAGCACTACGCTGCCCCTTTGATACTGTCTTCTGTTTCTTGTGGCGTCATATAGCCCAAGCAGCTATGAATCCGTTTCCGATTGTACCAGCCTTCTATAAATTCGAATAAGGCTCTTCTGGCAGCTTGAAAGTTCAAATAGTTGACTCTGTAGATCTCTTCCTTTTTCAGAATTGCATGGAAAGACTCAATGCAGGCGTTATCGTATGGGCAACCTTTTTTACTGAAGGAGTGTTTGAACTGCTTCTTTTCCATGTATTCTGCAAATTTCTCGCTTGTATACTGGGATCCCAAATCAGAATGCAAGATCAATCCCGGACCTGGACGTTGTGCCTGATAAGCGTTTTCTACTGCCTTTAAAGCCAGTTCAGTCGTCATGTGGCGGTCAAAAGCGTAACCGACAATCTTTCTGGAATGTAAATCCATTACGGAAGCCAGGTAGCACCAACCGTCTCTCAAAGTATGAATGTACGTAATATCCGTAACCCATTTCTCGTTGATGGTTGTCGTTGAGAAGTCCTGGTTCAGCAGGTTATCGTGTTCTTCCATCTTGCCCTTATTGGAATGGGGACGGTACTTTTTTCTGATAATGGAATAAATGCCTGCAGCCTTCATCAAACGCTGAACCCGTTTCAGGCTGACTTTGAGCCCTTCTTTTTCAAGCATATGGCGGATCTTCGGCGCTCCGTACCTCTGCTTGCTTTCCGTATGGATTTTTCGTATTCTGTCTGTCAACTCCCGGTTTTCCCGTTTTGTTTTTGACTCTTTTTTTTGTTTGGATTGATAGTAGGTACTTCTCGGCACGCCAAGGACCGTACACATGGTTTTAAGGTCATAATGGTGTTTGGCTCTTATCTCGTCAATCATGGATATAACAGTGGTTTGATCTACTTCTTTGCGAATATGGCCATAGCTTTTTTTAAGATTTCGTTTTCCTCTTTCAGCCGGTGCAATTCTTTTTGCAGGTTCAGAAATTCTTCCGGGGTAAAAGAGCTCCCGTCATCCAGCTTAACCGGTTTTTGTTTTCTGATCCATTTGTAGATTGTCGTTTCAGACAGGCCATATTCGCTGCAGATCTGTTTTACTGGTGTTCCAGTTTGATAAAGCTCAACCACCATTTCTTTAAATTCAGCATGATAACTTTTACGTTTTTCGCTTGTGTTACCCATATCAGGACACATCCCTTCGTTAATATTATATTTCACTAAAGGGTGTCCATGAAACTATACTAGCATCATGAAGTTTCAATTCCTCATAGGTAAGATAGAAACGAAAATGATTATCTCGGCATGATTAAGTATACCCAGTAGTTTCAATTCCTCATAGGTAAGATAGAAACGCCATAGAGGACGGCGTGATTACGAGAGATCCGACATAGTTTCAATTCCTCATAGGTAAGATAGAAACGCTTATGTTGCCTTCTGCATTCGACATTCGACTTGCGTTTCAATTCCTCATAGGTAAGATAGAAACTAGGCATGGTAGTTCATAGCATAGGTATTAAGCCTGTTTCAATTCCTCATAGGTAAGATAGAAACGCCAAAAGTCTTTATAAAATAAGCGTTTGCAAAATAGAGACATTTTTAGTATAAACGTTTTTTAACATTTAATCAATTCATTGTTTTCCTTTCGCCAGTTGGAATTCTGGCAACTAGAGAATTGTCGTCGATCCCTTGGAATTCATACGCTATTGGGGATCGACGACAGAAAAATACACCTACTCCATGATTTCAAACATTCCAAATCCTTGTGAGTTTTTGGCACCAACGCCAACGTCATACATAAATTTTAAATAAGCGGACGGGGCTTGAATTTCGTAAATTCCATTCCATGCATTGATACGGAATCCTTTAAACGCTGTAATCACTTTATCTTTTTCTGTTACTTTGATCGGCTTAATAGTAACTCTCTCCGTTGGTTGTGCTTGAAAATAAGCTTCAAACTTATTACAAAAATTTTTCTCAACCATATCCGAAAAAACAAGATCAGACGGCGAGAAAAAATGGGTTCGCTTGTCGCCATATCGGTTTTCATAAGTACTGTAGATCGTAAGTGGGGAAAGCATTCGAATTGGATAAGCACGCTTTGCGGTGATATCTAGCGCTTTCACTATTGTTTCCTCAATATGAATTGGCTGTCCATAAAGGGTAAATTGTCCTTGCAACATATAGCTTCTTCCCAAATCTACAATCAGCGAATCCACCACAGATGAAACATACCATGTAACTTGGTCAAAAAACTCGATTTTTTTCTCATGCCGATGAATATGGTATGTTCCGTATAGCCGGCTAAATGTAAACATTTTGAACCGCCGCTTTTCTTTCGGATATCCAATATTGTGCAAAAAATCTGCAAGATCAAAATCTTGAATGGAGCGGTATAAAAATCCTTGCAACACTTCTTCGTAATTGATAGGTAATGTAAGGGTTCCATTTTTTGGTCTAAATCGAATCGTAAGCCTCATTTATT
>NZ_BKZR01000019.1:0-55075 GCF_008974225.1 Weizmannia acidilactici
ATCAAAAATCTCGTAGAATACCTCAAGACAAAGGGGCGAGATCGTTTTGCAGACCCGGAATGCTTAGGGCGGCCCGTTCTTCTTACCACCTTTCTAAGTGCGTGGAGGGCTCTGTGAATATCCTATTGGCATCATCCATTGAGGCCATCCGTCAGCTTGAACGGGCAGTTAAAACAGCTTGATAAAGCCCTTACTCGCTTGATAGGCGGGATTCCAAATACTTTGATGACCATACCCGGAATTGGCCCAGTGACCTGTGCAGGTATTTTGTCCGAAATCGGCGACATTGAACGTTTTGACGGACAAGCCGCCATTGCTAAGTATGCTGGCCTCACATGGGGTCGCCATCAGTCTGGTGACTTCGAGGCCGCTGATCGCAAACCTAGGAAAGAAGGCAATCGGTATCTCCGGTACTATCTGATTGAAGCTGCCAATCAGGTGCGTCGGCGTGATTCGACTTACAACGCCTACTACTCGAAAAAATATCGAGAAGTCCCTAAGCATCAGCACAAACGAGCCCTCGTCTTAACCGCAAGAAAACTCGTGCGCCTGATTGATGCGCTACTACGCAACAATCAAATCTATGTGGCGCAAAAGGGAGAGGTGACGCGATGAAGTAATTCCTTCATCGATACACAATGACACAACTTCCAGATAATTACATATATCTGGAGGCTTGTTAAGTATTGCCTTCTTCAGCTTAATTGGTATGAAGAATTTCCAATTCAACTGTTTTTATCACTTGACACCACACCGTAAGACTTTTTTTATTATTATAATATACTGCATATCTTGCTGTCATGCATAAAAACACGCCGTCCGAAAAAACTACCCCTGTATATCATAAAAAGAAATGGGGAGAACAATGAAGGAAATTTTGGAACAAATCAAAGAAAAACTGGAAAATGCCTACAACAATCCCGAATCCGCCGATTTGGAGGAATGCATCCGACAGCTCCAGGAAGCCCGGCAGCAATACGGGGATAAAGGCACCATGATCCAAGACGCGATCACAGCGCTGGAGCAGGCAAAAAATTCGCTTCCTGAGCACCGGCACGTGGGCACGGAATCATCCGCATCCGCTTTCGGCCAGGCCTACAACGCGCTGGAACACGCCATCGAGTCGTTCTCGGGCACCACAAATAACGATCCTTTCTAATCTTGGGTGTCACAAGGTTTGAGAACCGCCTGCTTCAGAAAGAAGATCCGGAAAATGAGAAAAATTCGTTTTCTTAACGGGTTTTTCTTGTTTAAACACGACTTTTGGGACAACCCCATTTTTAATGGGTGTCACAAAAACCGGAACACTGCCTTTTGGCTGAACATGCAAGAAGCGATCTCGAGAAGCAGCCGGCCCATTACATGTCGATGATTTTCCCGCCGCAAGCCGTTGCCGGGGACTTCCTTTTGCGGTGGAACATCCGAAACAGGATATGTACGTCGGTTCACAGGCAAAAAATTGTTTTCATCCCCGGCCGGCTTTTGCCGGGGCTTATGGAAAAAATCATGGAACTGATGATGTACCACACCCGGCATAACGACCGCCCGAAGTCGAAAGCGGACAGCGCCCTGTACCATCCCGGATACGGCCTGCTTGAAAGGGGCACGAACAAAAGCTGGATGTGAAAGAACAACTTTTATTTCAAAATGAGCAAATATCCTCCCGCCCCAGCCGCGGTCGCAGTCGGGCCCGGGGCGGCTTTGCTTGCTTTCGCCAAGCGGAAATAATATGGTGTCTGGATTGGCGCCATTTTTTTGTTTTTCTGCTTACATAATATTTACAAATCCTTCATCTTTTCTTAACAAAGGGCAGATTAAATAAAGTTAGGAAAATTTTTCTAAGAATAGAGGATTTGTAAATGCAGAAAAAATTGCAACATCATACTTTTAAATTATCCACCATGCTCATCCTGCCGTTCGTTGCCTCCATTTTAATTTCATCGGCATTAATTGCTTTCATCAGTTATGAGAAAAACAAGGCGATGATTGTTCAATCTGTAGAACGGGATTTGACCACTTCTTTAAATACGATGGAAGAAAAAATTACCCTGTTAAAGTCCACCGTCCCGAAAGAACAATTTGACCAGGAACTGTCTTACGCCCTGAAAATCAACAGGAACAGTTTTATGGAAAACGGGCTGGGCCTTGCACAATTCCAACTCCAAAAAAACGGCGCCGTTAAAGCATTCGAAAATAAAAAAAACAGCGGCATTGGTTTGTCCAGGCAGGTGCGCAGGGAAATTTTAAAGAACAAAAAAGGCATCTTGCATCAGGATGGCATGTTGATTGCTTACTCCGACCAAAATGAAATCAGCGGGGCGATCCTCGTTTTTGCTTTAAAAGACTCCGATTACTTGAAACCGGTGCGCCAAAACCGGAATACGATGATTTGGATTACTGTATTGACAATTGCCGCTATGGGTACCATTTGTTATTTCATTACAAAAAGGGCTATGTATCCAATCATAAAATTAACCGATACCATGAAAAATGTTTCAAACGGCAATTTCGGCGGCCGCATCGAAATTTCCTCTTCTTCAAAAGAAATCCTTGCGCTTGCCGCCGGATATAATACGATGATCAGCCAGCTCCATTCGTTAATCCGGCATCTTGAACAAAGCACCGGTCATTTGGCTGCGGCATCGGACAAGTTGAGAAATTATGCCTCGGAATCCAAACATGCTTCCGGACAAATTGCGGTTTCAATGAATGCTGTGGCAGAAGGCGCGGAAAAACAGCTAGATACCGTAAATGAAATGGTGGAAGAGTTTACGCAAATTTCCGAAAGTATCCGGCTTATCCATGACAGCCTCCGTACTGTCCAATCATCCATGAAAATTGCGGAAAATCAATCTTCAAAAGGAACAGAACTGGCGAAACTGTCTGTCGAGAGGATGGAAATCGCCAGGGAATCGGTCCAAAATGCTTCAGACGTGATTTTTGCATTGGAAAAGGGATCCACGCAAATCAAGGATATTATTTTACTCATCAAAAACATTGCCAACGCGACCAATTTATTGTCCCTGAATGCGGCAATCGAAGCCGCAAGGGCAGGGGAACACGGGAAAGGATTCAATGTCGTTGCCCAGGAAATCCAAAAACTTGCCGACCAATCGAAATTATCCGCAATTAAAATAGAAGAGATCATTGAAAAAATTATGGAAGAAACTGGCAAAGCCGTTGCAACCATGAAAGAAAGCCTCGCCTTATTAATGAACGGTATCGAAAAAGTAAATGAAACAGAACAAGCTTTTTCAGGCATTACCCGTTCTGTCGGCACCGTCTCAAAAGAAAGCAATGAAGTGTTCTGTGCGATCGACAAAGTAGATCAGGAAACGCAAAAGAAAGTGAAAGAAATGGAGAAGATTGCCGGGATCGCCAAGCAATTCTTCTTGAATACCGAAAACGCGGCCGCGGCCGCCCAGGAACAAAACGCCTTTATGGAGGACGTTTCTTCAGAATCGCAAAATCTCCATTTATTATCAATCCAGTTAAAAAAGGCATTGGAAAACGTCCGATGAATATCAGAGCTGTCCCAAAAATCGGTAAACTGACTTAGGGGGCTAAAATTTTCCCAAATGAAACAGTTCTGAGAAGCATACTCACGACTGTTTGAGCAAATATTCCCTGAAGAAACGGTTCTGAGAAGCTCTGTCACGACCGCTAGAGGAAAATTTCTGCTTAAAAGGGGCTTTTGGGACAGCCCCCGCTTTTCTTTCCGGCAAGGGGCGTATTCATGCCTTTCATCTTTTGCTGGTGATGGCACTTAAAACAGGAGCCCAAACCGCTTATGAAAAAAGGGTGCCCCGGTCGTTTTGAGGCAACCCCTTTCCCATCTTTCCGGCGCAAGATCCCGCTTATAAAGCAGCACGGCCTTGACCCTGTATCCCCAGTTTTTTCAACTGTTCACCGCTTTTGCTTCGGCACATACTCAAAAATTTTCCCGCTTTCGAAAAAGTCGACCAACCGTGTCAGCCATTCGTAATATTCCGCCCATTTACCCAATTCCTTTAAAAATTCATTCAGCTGCTTTTCCTCTTCCGGGGACAGTTCTTCTTTTTCTTTCATTTGGGCGAGTTCGCGCGCAAATTTTTTTTCAAAATATTTATTGCGGCTGATGATTTTTCGCCAGCTGGACGTGAAAATTGCCACAAAAGTGTCGTAAAAATCCATATCGACGTTGTAAAGATCTTTTCGGACCCCTTTTTCGAACACTTTCTCCGCGATATTCATATCGACCATTTCCCGGACAACCTGGCTCATTCTTGTTTTGCTCATGCCCGTTGCCTTTGACAGTTCATCCAGCGTCATCGGCCGGCGGTTCATGTAGATGATGCCGAGAACACGCCCGACGGTTGGCGGTATCCCGAAAGCGCGGATATGATCCGCAATTTTTTCAATATATTGTTCTTTCGCCTGGGCGACCATGTCCAACGTCTTTTCTTCCATTTTTCTGAAATGCTCCTTTAGACCGGTTTTTCATTTTATGCCGGGAAAACTGTACCATATTTTCTTTCAAAAATAAATACAAGAATCTCTATATGTCCACACTTCCAAATATATATCATAAATACAGTATATACAATCTGTAAACTTTTCATTTTACAAACTTTAAGTTATACTTATAGAGTAGCTATTTTATCACCCTAAATATTGGAGGTGCAGTATATGTTAAAATTTGAGCATGTCACAAAGATTTACAAAGACGGCAAAAGGGCAGTTGATGATTTGAACCTGGAATTCGAATCCGGCCAGTTTATCGTCTTCATCGGGCCGAGCGGTTGCGGAAAAACAACCACAATGAAGATGATCAACCGGTTGATCGAACCGACGGAAGGCGCAATCTACATCAATGGAAAAAACATCAAAGAAACAGACCCCGTGAAACTCAGAAGGGAAATCGGATACGTCATCCAGCAAATCGGTTTATTTCCCCACATGACCATCCAGCAAAACATCTCTCTTGTTCCCAGACTATTGAAATGGCCGGAAGAAAAACGACGCGAACGGGCAAAAGAACTGCTCAAACTCGTCGATATGCCGGAAGAATTTTTGGACCGTTACCCGTATGAACTAAGCGGCGGGCAGCAACAACGCATCGGCGTCCTCAGAGCACTTGCAGCAGACCAGCCGCTGATATTAATGGATGAGCCGTTCGGCGCACTCGACCCGATCACGCGCGACAGCCTGCAGGATGAATTAAAAAAACTGCAACAACGGTTGGGGAAAACGATTGTATTTGTCACCCACGATATGGATGAAGCGATCAAACTGGCCGACCAAATTGTCATCATGCGCGAAGGCAAACTTGTCCAAACCGGCACGCCGGATGAGATCCTCCGCGAACCGGCAAATGAGTTCGTTGAAACGTTTATCGGCAAAGAACGCCTGCTGCAGGCCCGGCCGAATATCCAGACGGTCGAACAAATCATGAACCCGAATGCAGTGACAGTCACGATCGACAAAACTTTGTCCGAAGCGATCCAAATCATGAAAGAAAAACGGGTTGACTCCCTGCTTGTCGTAGACAGGCGGAAAGTGCTGCTCGGCTATATCAATGTAGAAATTATTGACCAGAACCGGAAAAAACCGGTCCATGTCAAAGATGTATTAGAAACAAACTTAATCGCAGTCGAAAAAGATACACTCGTCCGCGATACGGTCAGAAAAATTCTAAAAAGAGGAATCAAATACGTCCCCGTTGTCGACCATGAACACCGGCTTGTCGGGATCGTCACCAGGGCAAGCCTTGTCGATATGGTATACGATTCGATCTGGGGGGACGAAGAAGAGGCATTATCCCAAAACATTGGTTAGGAGGGAAACAGATGGATGCATTCATGCAGTTTATGGCATCAAATTGGAACGAGTTATTGCTGAAGACGTGGCAGCATTTCTATATCTCGATGATCGCCGTGATACTGGGCATTTTTGTTGCGGTTCCGCTCGGCATTTGGCTGACAAAATATCCGAAGGCAGCCAATATCGTCATGGGCATTGCCGGTGTCATTCAAACATTTCCAAGCCTTGCCATCCTGGCTTTTTTCATCCCGGTTTTAGGCGTTGGCAAACTCCCGGCCATTGCCGCATTATTTTTCTATTCGGTCCTGCCTATCTTGCGGAACACGTATACCGGCGTAAAAGGGATAGACCCGAACCTGCTTGAAGCGGGGCGCGGGATGGGGATGACCGGATGGGAAAGGATCCTGCATGTGGAACTTCCGCTTTCCACCCCTGTGATCATGGCCGGCATCCGCTTGTCCACCGTTTACTTAATCGGCTGGGCTACGCTCGCTTCTTTTATCGGAGCAGGCGGCCTCGGCGACTATATTTTCAGCGGCCTGAATTTGTACCAGCCGGCAATGATTGTAGTCGGCGCTGTCCCGGTTACCCTTTTAGCCTTGATCGTCGATTATCTTCTCGGGAAACTTGAAAATTTTTCCACTCCAAAAGGCATCCGGAAACAAAAACAGGCCGCTTAGAAAGGAGTACGGCACATGAAAAAAATCACATCGATTATGCTTCTCATTTTATCCCTATCCATTTTCACGGGCGGCTGCTCCCTGCCCGGATTAAGCGCATCAAGCGAAAAATCGGTCAAAATCGGCATGACAAACTCCACTGAAACGCAAATACTCGGTTACATGGAAAAAGATATGATTGAACATTACACCAATTTAAAAGTCGATATGGTCAATAATCTCGGTTCTTCTATCGTGCTCCATAAAGCGATGACAAGCGGCCAGATTGATATTTCAGCGGTCCGTTACACAGGAACAGACCTGGCAGGGGCCCTCGGCATGGAACCGGTAAAAGATCCAGAAAAAGCATTGAAGATTGTGCAGAAGCAATTTGAAAAAAGATTCCACCAGACATGGTTTGACTCTTTCGGATTTGCGAATACCTATGTCTTTACAATCACCAAAGCTCTGGCTGAAAAAGACCATCTTTCAGAAGTTTCACAATTAAAACCGATTGCGAAAAACTTGCGGCTCGGCGTCGATAACTCCTGGCTGAAACGGAAAGGCGACGGCTATGAAGGATTTGTCAAAACATACGGGTTTGAATTCGGCAAAACGTATCCGATGGAGCTTGGCCTGGTTTATAAAGCAGTAAAAAGCGGAAAGGCGGATGTCGTGCTCGCTTATTCAACGGACGGAAGAATCAATGCCTACAACCTCGTCATGCTGAAAGACGACAAACATTTTTTCCCGCCTTATGACGCTTCCCCTGTCGTCCGCGATGACATATTAAAACAGCATCCGGAAATTAAGAAAGTTTTGCAAAAACTCGTCGGGAAAATCGGCACGAAAACGATGCAGCAGTTGAACTACGAAAGTGACGTAAAAATGAAGGAACCATCGACTGTGGCAAAAGAATTTCTTCAAAAACACCATTATTTTGAATAAAAGGAGGGCCGGACATGGAAACGTTAAAAGGAATACTGGACTATTACGCCCAAAACGGCAGTTACGTATGGATGCAGTTTTACCGCCACTTTTTAATGTCGGCTTACGGCGTATTATTTGCCGCAGTTGTGGCGATTCCGCTCGGGATTTTCATGGCCCGCCGCCGGAAATTAAGCTCGTGGATTCTGGCGATCGCCAACATCATCCAAACGATCCCGTCCTTAGCGATGCTCTCGATGCTTATGCTGGTGATGGGGCTGGGCACCAACACCGTTGTGCTTTCGCTGTTCCTTTATTCACTTTTACCGATTTTAAAAAATACGTACACCGGCATCACAAGCGTGGACCAATTTCTGCTCGAATCCGGCAAGGCAATGGGCATGACAAAATTTCAAATACTGCGGATGGTTGAACTCCCGCTTGCCTTATCGGTCATCATGGCCGGGCTGCGGACGGCGCTTGTCATTGCAATCGGAATCGCGGCAATGGGCACATTTGTCGGTGCGGGCGGCCTCGGAGACATTATCGTCCGCGGAACAAGTGTTTCAAACGGCACAAATATGATTTTAGCCGGGGCCATTCCAACCGCTTTAATGGCCGTCGCCGCCGACTTTTTCATGGCCCAGATCGAACGCCGCCTCTCCCCTGTGAAAAAGAAATCGCGTAAACAGACGGGAATTGGGACAGCGGCATGAATAAAAAAAGGGGCTGTCCCCAAGTCAGTAAAAGTGGCCTGGGAGCACCCCTTTTTTAGCTATCATCCGATTTTGATAATAGCGAAGTTTACGGGACTCCTGCGAAAAAAGAGTAAATTTCGCCTTCCTCACAGTAGTTCAGAAGCAGCGGCCGAGCGCCTCCTCTCATTTTGCGGAATCGGCGGAAACCGCGGAAATATCAGCGGACTTATCCAAAAAATCAGCAATTATGTCAAAATATCGGCGGAAAATGGCGGAAAATCAGCGAAGGGCAGAAAAGCAGGGGAAAAAACGCCGCCTTTTTACAAAATGACTAAAAAATGGAGGGGATTGTCCAAGACTACGAACGTTCTTCCCTTCCGTTTATACGAAATCAGCACAGCTCCCGGAAATATCAGCGGACTTATCCAAAAAATCAACGATTATGTCAAAATATCGGCGAAAAATGGCGGAAAATCAGCGATAGGCAAAAACAGCGAGAAAAGACGAAAAAATAGCAGCAAAGTCCGCAGCGAAGACACCACGTAGTGAAAGATCATTTTCCCAACATATTTCTTTCGTAATGAAATTGTCCAATATTTGAAAGAATACATAACCCAAAAAAGGTGCCCCTGATCCTTTTTGGGGCACCTTGGCTTTTATTCTTCCACCATAGACAGCTTAAAGATTACCGCGTTAAAATCGAGATACTGCCCGGATTTTCCTTGTTGCGGCACAAGGTCATCCAACAGCAGGCCGGCATACATCAGCTCATCCCCGTAAAATACTTTGCCGCTTCCTTCCAGCCTGTACTGCTTATCCGGAGCCAAGCCTTTAAAATACAGGCGTTCCCATGCCGGGTTCGGCTTTGCCAGTACCTGGTATCGCGCCGCAACCGCCTCTTTTTGATCAGGGGAAACAACCATCCAGCTTGTTACATTACCATCCCCTTCAAACGGGCTTTCAATACGGTAAAAATTTCCAAATTGCAGTAGTTTGCGGTTTTCTTTATAAAATGCAATCTGGTTCTTGACCGCTTGTTTTTCTTCATCGGACATCTTAGTTACATCAAGCTCGTAGCCGAATGTGCCAAAATACGCCACGGCAGCCCGTGTTTCAAGCGGAGTGAAGCGCCCGACCTGATGGTTTGGCACGGCCGACACATGTGCACCCATTGAGCTGAGCGGATAAACAAATGATGTGCCGTATTGGATTTTCAGGCGTTCCACCGCATCTGTATCATCGCTCGTCCATGTTTGCGGCGCATAATATAGGATACCCGGATCAAACCTGCCGCCGCCGCTTGCGCATGACTCAAACAAAACGTCCGGATAATCGGATGTCAGTCGGTCATAGAGACGGTACACCCCGAGAATATAGCGGTGGGCGGTTTCCTGCTGCCGCTCCGGTCCGCTCCCGGCAGAGTAAATCTCGCTCATATGCCGGTTCATATCCCATTTGATGTAAGACAAACTGCCTTCTTCAATTGCCGAGGAAATCCGTTCATACAAATAGTCCACCACTTCATCCCGGCTGAAGTCGAGCACATATTGGTTCCGCCCCGGTGACATCCTTCTTCCCGGCGTACGGATCACCCAATCCGGATGCGCTTGATAAAGTTCACTCCCGATCGAAACCATTTCCGGTTCAAACCACAAGCCGAATTTCAAGCCCAATCCCCGGATCCTTTCAGACAAGCCTTTCAATCCGTTCGGCAGCTTGCGCTTATCCACAAACCAATCTCCAAGAGAGGTTGTATCATCATCGCGTTTGCCGAACCAGCCGTCATCGAGTACAAACAATTCCACGCCAAGCTTTTTGGCCTCTTCCGCAATGGAAACAATTTTGTCTTCATTAAAGTCAAAATACGTTCCTTCCCAGTTATTGATCAAAACCGGGCGTTCCACATCCCGCCATTTGCCGCGGGCAAGCCTTTCCCGGTAAAATTTATGGAATGTTTGGCTCATGCCGGTAAGGCCGCAGCTTGAGAATATCATGACAGCTTCAGGCGTTTGGAAAGCCTGCCCGGGATCGAGCCGCCAGTTGAAATCAAATGGGTTGATGCCCATTGTCACTCTCGATACGTGGTAATCATCCACTTCTACCTGGGCGAGAAAATTGCCGCTATAGACAAGGCTGAAGCCATACACTTCGCCGAAATCTTCCGTCGTATCCGGCCGCCTCAAAGCAAAGAACGGGTTTTGCTGAGCGCTGCTTGCCGCCCGTGTGCTCGATATGCTTTGCACGCCTGGCTGCAGTTTCCGCTCGTACAGGTGCCGTTCCCTTGCCCAGGAGCCGGACAGTTGCATCATGACATATTCAGCATCCGGCAGATCAATCGACATGCTCATGGCAACCGGGAGCTCAATCGTCTGAGCCCCGCGGTTGAAAAATTTTACACTTCTTGTAATGGCATTATATTGATCAAACACCGTATAGAACAAGTGAAGATCCACCTGCAAAAGCTCATCCGTCAGTAAAATATCGAGCGTCTCCGCTTCTTCACTGCTTTCAACATATGTGGCAGGAAGGCCTTCCAATTTCGGCTTTCCTTTGATCAGCCGGTAGCCTTTGTATTCAAAATTTGTGATGCGGCTGCCGTTTGCCTGCTTAACCATATAGGCCGGGTACCTGAAGTCCCCTGTTCCGTATGCCGGATATTCCTGCTTCAATGTTGTCAGCGAAAAGTGCTGGTCATCCGGATAAACGTTTACAACATTGGGCCGGAAACGCGGTTCAAATAAATGCCCGAAGCTCTCCCGGTGGTTTATCCGTTTTCCGTAATACAGCTGGCCAAGCTGTTTGTTTTTCATCACGTGAAAAATATAGCTCGTATGCTGCGTTTGCAGATGAAATTCTTTATTCTCTTCATTGATGAAAATTGGCATATCAAACACTCCCGGCTCAAATAGTCTTAATCTTTATTTTACACGGACATCCTGGGTTCCTTTTACGGCTGCTGTAACAGGGCTTTCTGCAACTTTGTCCCGCTTTTTGAAATACAGCACGCCGGCAAACGAGACCACTGCAGCAATCAAAAGCCATAATGCCGTCATTGTGGTGAAGCCGTTTGCCCCTGCAAAGCCGAGTTTAGAGAATAAAATGTAAGCCGCAAATACCATGAAAATAATGAATCCACCCGCTTCATAACGGTGCTCCCATGGTTCAATTTCGACAAGGTTGTTGATTGGCATCACATAAGGCGTTTCCCGCGGTTTCATTTTGCCGATGACCAGCATCATCGCACAGCTGATCACGAACAGAATCGCTTCTTGGTACAAGAAACTCATTTCAGGCTTAATGATCAATTGGAGCACAGCATAGGTGCCGACAAAGAACACGAGGGAAATTTTTGCCGCAATGGCCGGAACACGTTTTGTCACATAACCCATGAAAATCACAGTGAAAATCGGCACATTAAAGAAGCCGCTTACAACTTGGACATACTGGAATAAACCATCCGGCGCATACATGATGAGCGGTGCAATGAACATGGAAACAATCCCAAGCAAAAATCCGAACCGTTTCCCGTTCCTTACAATTTCTTGGTCTGTTTTTCCTTTGCCGAAAAGCGGTTCATACACGTTTAAGGCAAACAAAGTCGCCGTACTGTTGATGACACCGTTGAATACGCTTAAAACGGATCCGAACATGACTGCTGCGAAAAAACCAACTAACGGCGCCGGCAGCACTTTATTCACCAATTGCGTATACATTAAGTCTGGGTTTGTTGTTTTACTGCCCAGCAGTTGGAATGCAATAATCCCCGGAATACATACAACGATTGGCGTCAGGACTTTGAAAAAACCTGCAAGCATAACGCCTTTTTGCCCTTCTTTCAGGTTTTTCGCCGCCAATGCCCTTTGGATAATCGACTGGTCTGTGCCCCAATAATAGAAGTTTACGAGAATCAAACCGGTAAGTGCAGCGCCAAACGGCACAACATCATGATTGTTTCCGATCGCGTTAAATTTTTCAGGTGTTGCGGTGAACAAATGAGACAAGCCTTCACCAAAGCTGCCGTGGCCAAGCGCAAGCAAGCCGAAAATCGGAACAAGCAGCCCGCCGATTAATAAGCCGATGCCATTGATCGTATCCGAAATGGCGACCGCTTTTAATCCGCCGACAATCGCATAAAAGAAACCGATAATACCGATGCACCAAACGGTAATCCAAATGCTTGCTTCATAGCTGAGCCCGAAGTTTTCCTGAATATCCTAGTAATCGCAATGGCCCCGGAATAAAGCGTAATTGGAA
Organism: Weizmannia acidilactici; assembly: GCF_008974225.1. Lineage (NCBI taxonomy): Bacteria > Bacillati > Bacillota > Bacilli > Caryophanales > Bacillaceae > Heyndrickxia > Weizmannia acidilactici. The sequence goes on from NZ_BKZR01000019.1 coordinate 12,341, forward strand.
TCGCATTCAAAATAAACATCAACAGGAAAAGAAAAGATACAATGCCTTTTACTTGCTTATCATAACGGCTCTCCAAAAAATCCGGGATGGTCGTAATCCCTTGTTTTAAATATCTCGGCACCAATAGCAGCGCTACAACAACAAGCACAAAACCTGAAGTAACTTCATACGCCATATTCGTCATATTTCCGCTGAAAACCTGGGCACTCATGCCGACAAAGTTGGTAGCGCTTAAGTTTGTGAGCAATAAAGAAGCCCCGATCACACCACCGGTCAAACTTCTGCCCCCGAGAAAATAAGAGCCTTTCGATTCATTTTTATTGAAGCCGCGCATTTTCATATATGTATATGCAGCGACAAAACCAAGGACAAAAAGAAACGAAAGTATCGTAAAAATCTGCATAGCTGTATCCTCCTAAATAATATTCATTGGAATAATAAAGTTCAATCGCTGTACGGATTTCAGTATGCAACATTCCTCCTTTTCAACGGTCAACTACGATCATGTCCTGCTTAAAAATTAGAAACCGATTTCATATTTGTATTCTACCTTCTTTTCAAAACTTCAATATAATTTTACTAAAAAATATTTGGTTATTTTCCTATTATTTTTTATGCAGATCTGCAGAAAAGCAGAACCGTATACTTTTATGAAACTGCCTCGATCCAAACAAATGCCCCTCCGCTTTTCTTAGAGGGGCCTGATTTCGCGCCCTATTCTTTTATCATTTGAAAAATTTTTACGTCCTGCGGGGCCAGCTGAACGGTTTGCGATCCGGTCCGGCCGTGAATCAGCTCAACATATTGGCCGCCCAGCTTTACAAACTGATCCTTGTCTGAATGATTCAGCAGGAACAAATATTTTTCATTCCCTTTCTTGCGTATGACCGCTTCCACGCCGGCAGGAACATCCAGCACCGGGCGGACATCCGCTTCATGCAAAATATCTTTGATGAGATCCGACAAATACCGTTCATCCGGATGTGTCCCGATATAATACGCTTTGCCATTCCCATATGCATTTACCGTCACAGCCGGGGATCCCGCCAAATAGCCGTCTTTAAAATACGCCAGCGCTTTTGCACCTTTCAGATGGATTTTTTCTTCCCAAATTTGGATGTCCGCATCGCCGTAACCGGTCCGGATTTGATGGACTGCACCTTTTTCCATCGGCGCAAATTCTTCGACATAGATGCCGAGCATGTCGCGGTAAGCGCCCGGGTAACCGCCGAGATACACACGGTCATTTTCATCCGTAATGCCGCTGAAGAAATTCGTGACATAAATACCGCCGTTTTCCACGTAGGCTTTTGCTTTATCCGCAAACGCTTTTGTTACCAGGTAGCTTGCCGGCGCAAAAACAACTTTATAACGGTCCAATTTTTCATTCGGATGAATAAAATCTACGCCGATATTTTGCGTATGGAGCGCCCTGTAAAACGGCAGAAGCTGCTTGATATATTTCACCAATGCGCTAGGTTTCGAATCCAGTTCAAGCGCCCACCAGTTTTCCCAGTCAAATACCATTGCAACGTCCGCAACATAATCCGAACCGATAACTTTCTGCAAGTTTTTCAGCTCATTGCCAAGCTGGACGACTTCCTGGAAATTCCGGCTTTCTTCATCTCCGGAATGTGGCACCATCCCGCTGTGGAATTTTTCCGCGCCGCCCTGGGATGCCCGCCATTGGAAAAACATGATGCCGTCCGCCCCGTGCGCCACGGCTTCATAACTCCAGAGCCGCATCTGCCCTGGTGTTTTCACGGCATTTTGCGCACGCCAGTTGACTGCGCCCGCCGCCTGTTCCATCAACAAAAACGGTTGCTTTTTCAAACTCCGCATTAAATCATGGGCCATAAACTGCGCATACGGAATACGGTCGAAAGGATCCGGATATGCATCCCATGTCACGACATCCATTTCTTTCGCCCATTTAAAGCCGTCAATCGGTTTATGTAGCCCCATTAAATTCGTCATCACCGGCACATCCGGCGTATATTTTTTGATGATATCACGCTCCATCTTATACAGCTTTAAAAGCGAATCATCCATAAAAGCCTTGTAATCAAGCTGCTGTTTCGGATTGGCGAATGTCGGCGTTCTTCCCGGCAAGCAGATTTCTTCCCATTCATAATAACGTTGGCTCCAAAAATCGGTCGACCAGCTTTGGTTTAAGTTTTCAATCGTCCCGTATTTTTCTTTCAACCACTGCTGGAATGCGTGCTTACAATGATCGCAGTAGCATTCGGAAATATGGCAGCCGTATTCGTTGTTCACATGCCACATCACAAGCGCCGGATGGTTTTGATAACGTTCCGCAATTTTCTCAACCAGTTTTCCGGCAAGCCGCGCATAGTCTTTGCTGTTCGGGCAATAATGCTGGCGCGACCCAGGCAAAAGCCTGGTTCCATTGATGTCAATCGGCAGCGAGTCCGGATATTTCCGCGAAAGCCAGGCCGGCGGCGCCGCAGTGGCAGTGGCAAGATTCGCTCCAATGCCATTTTCTGCCAGCATGTCCATGATTTTATCAAGCGTCGAAAAATCGTAAGTCTCTTCATTCGGCTGCAGCCTTGCCCAGCTGAAAATATTGATGCTTACATAATTGACGCCGGCTTTTTTCATCAAGCGCATGTCTTCTTCCCAAACCGATTCATCCCACTGCTCAGGATTGTAATCTCCGCCGTAGTAAAATTTCTTTTGTTTTGTTGGCATGGTTTCCCCTCGATTCTTCATTTTTTGATAACGATTGCAAAAAACGGTAAATATTTTAGGAAAAAAAATATATTTTTTCCTAAAATGAAGTATAGACCGATTCTAATTATTTGTAAATGATATCGCTTCCAAATAATTTAAATGACTTAATCGCAAGGCTCGAATCTTTCCGGAATATTCAATGGTCAATGGCAAATGAGTATGACTTAGTGGATATCGTTGGGCAAAAAAAGTAAAGATGCATGGGATGATTTCATCTAATGCGTTGTTGATAAAGATCCTTACGCCATCTACCTTTCCATTCATAACTGGCATCACCCGCCGTTGCACAATACAAATACAAGCCATTGGTACAACCACACAAAACCAAATATTACACACGCCACCATTCAGCATGATGACTTATTCTTTGTCCCAAAATGGATGAAAAAACTGAAAAAGCCAGTCATAATCAATGAGTGCTGGTATGAAGGCAATCTAACAACGGCCGGGGAAACATGACACCCAAGAAACTGGTGCAACAATTTTGGGAGGGTGTCGCCGCGGGACATATGTCACCCATGGAGAAACTTATTTAAATGAAGACAGCACCATTTGGTGGGCCCATGGCGGAAAGTTATCCGGAGAAAGCCTGGAAAGGATGCGTTTTTTAAGAAGCATAATGGAAGCAGGAGGACCAAAAAGACTGTTACATGGCGAAGACCTTTTGGTTCATTCAATGAAATGATCCTCCTGTTTTGATATAGACATGAAGGTTAAAATCAAATCTCGAATTCAAGACAATAAGAATGATGAAAAGATATAGCACAACTTTGGCTATATCCTCTCATCGTTTCTTCGTCCTTCACTTAAATAAATAGATATTTGCGTGTCGACTTTTTAAAAGCTCACTGTTGCCCTTTTTTCACCCATTCCGCAACTTGAACCGTCCGCTTCGCCTGATGTTTGACAGCGGCTTGTACATCATCTTTCATTTTTCCGTCTTCACCAACAGTGACACTGGTGCCATACGGATTGCCGCCGGCTGCAAATAATGCAGGATCCGTATAGCCCGGTGCTGCAATAATCGCACCCCAGTGCATCATTGAAGTATACAATGATAAGATGGTTGCTTCCTGTCCTCCGTGCGGGTTTTGAGCAGAAGACATGGCACTTACAACTTTGTTGACTGTTTTTCCGGAAGCCCATAACCCGCCTTGCATATCCAAAAATTGTTTCATTTGCGAAGGCATATTGCCAAAGCGGGTCGGAACACTAAAAATAATGCCGTCTGCCCACTCAATATCGGCTGAAGTAACAACAGGAATGTCTTTGGTTGCTTCTGTTGTACGTTTCCATCCTTCATTTCCTTCAACAACCGATTGCGGCGCCAATTCTTGGACTTTAAAGATTTTAACTTCTGCACCGGCTTCTTCAGCAGCTTCTGCAGCCCATTTGGCCAATTGAACATTCGTTCCACCCATGCTGTAAAAAATAACTGCTAATTTCACATTTGTCATTTTTTTCGTCTCCTTTATTGATTGATTTCCAAATTATTTGGATAAAAACCCCATTGGTATTCACAATCTCTATTATTCCTCATATCCGAGGAATTAAGCAGTTGTTTTATTTGATATATAAAATGAATCATTTCCGCTTGATCCGTATCAAATCCCTCACTGGACAGATATATTCCGGCCCTTTTCCTTTATAAAGAAAACATGACCGTCGACCAGCATCTTTATCTTGAAATCAAGATTTTTTTCAAATTGATCTCTTATTTTCTCCAAAAGGTGCACCAGCAATCCTGATAGATCCGCGCGTCTAATGCAAAGAAACTTTCTCTCATGTTTCTTCTTAAGTGAGGCAAGAAACGGATGGTTTTCCTGCCTTTCTTAAAAAACTTCTAAAAATCATGAATACTAGTGAATCTCTTTAGAAAGCTGCAGCTAGAAAAAGATATCGGACAAATACGGACACTTTACCTCGACCAATATGTCTAAGCGATTTATCTTCAATTCATATATCTTTACTTCAAGATAATAATAAGCCACCCATTGTTTGTTGTCAAGTATTTACGATTTCATTGCTCTGAGGAATCATAAAAGCGGTTAATAAAACGCACGGGTTGATTCCCTCCCTTCATATGTTGAAGCTCCATCCATACGGAGTACCGCATCCAATTTTTGCCGGAATCCATCGGGTTGACTGATGATAAAAACCAGAGCGGTACTACATTGGCCAGATAGACATTTCTTCTTATAAAATATCCAGTACGGCGGCTTTATTCTTATACAATGAAATCAAAGGAAAAAAAGCCCGGAGATCGTCTCCAGGCCCGTTTCTAAACAATGATTATTCCGCTCTTTCCATCAAACGCTCCGCACCCGCTGCTTTCTTCCCGTACACAAAATAATAAAGGAACACACAGATGAAGATCACGGCAGCCATAATGGCGTACAATCCGTGGTAGCCGGCAAACGGGACCAATAGTCCGAGCAGGAATGGCCCGACCCCGACGCCCGCATCCAGGAAAATAAAGAACGTCGATGTCGCAAGCCCGATACGGTGTTTCGGCGATACTTTGACTGCAATCGCCTGGCCGCTTGAAGAGAACGTCCCGTAACCGAGGCCGACAAAAATGCCAGCAAGCAAAATCATGAACCCTTGATCAGCCTGATTCAACAGCAGGAGGCCAACTGCGAACAAAATAAACGACGGATACATCACGAAATTCTCGCCTTTTGTGTCAAACCAGCGCCCGGTAAACGGTCTTGATACAAGGACGGTCCCGGCATAGACGATAAAGAAAAAGCTGGAGATATCGACGAGATTCATTTCTTTTGCATAGGAAGTGAGGAAAGACAAAATGCTGGAATAGCCAAGCCCGACAAACGCGCTGATGATGGCGATCGGGAATACTTTCGGTTCAAAGAAATTGCCAATCTTGAGTCCTTTCATTCTTTCCAGTTCCATTTTGGACAATTCGATCTTCGGCACATTTAAGAAGATCGACGAAACAAAACTCAATGCAAGCAGCACGAGGCATAAAATAAATATCATATTGAAACCGGCATGTCCGATCATAAACATGCCGACAAACGGTCCGACAGCCGCAGCCAGCGTTACGCTCAACGCATAATAACCAGTCCCTTCCCCCCTGCGTTCATTCGGGATAATCCCCGCCACGATCGTCCCGGTTGCGGTTGAAGCAATCCCGAGTGCCGCACCGTTTAAAAAACGGACAGCTAGCAACACAGCAAGATTTTCAGTAAAAAAGTAAAACAGCGTAATGATTAAAATCGAAATAAAGCCGATATACAGCATTTTTTTCCTGCCGATCCGGTCAATCGACCTGCCCGCAAAAAGCCGCGCGATTAAAATCCCGACGACAAAAATGCCCGATGCCAGCCCGGCAATACTTGGTGAGGCATGAAATTGTTCCGTTGCATAAAGCGTAATGGTTGCCATCAATAAATAAAAAGTAAAATAAAGAAAAAAGTTTGCGGTCGAAACAATTAAAAAATCTTTCGTCCATAATTTCGGCCTGTTCAATGTATCTCCTCCCCTTGATCATTCAAATTTTCCCTGATTTGCGGAAGCAGTTCGAATAATATCTTTTGTTGTGCTTCCGGAATCCCCTTCATGGCCTGCCGTTCCAAACTTGTGATTTCCGTACGGCAGGCCAGGTAAATGCCTTCCCCTTTTTCCGTCATGTGGATCACTTTTTCGCGACGGTCTTTCCCCGGGATCTGCTCGACAATTCCCTGTTCTTCCAGCCTGTGCACCATCCTTGTCACATTTGGCCTTTCGACTTCATAGTATTTGCAGATTTCAACAAGCGTGCAGGGTCCGAAATTCCGCACGTAAAAAATGACCTGCCAAAGCGAATACGACAAATCATATTCCCCCAGCAATCCGTTCAGTTTTTTGACCAATGGCCGGTATAAACGAATATAGCGGTAAAAAAATCCCTGCATAAGGAAACCTCCTTGATCACTTGTTGTCCGATTGCTGTTTTAAATGACCGTGTGTCGTCCGGTATGCGAATCTGGCTCCCGGATTGCTCTTGTCCCGATGCTTTCCGGCCATCCACAACCGCGGCGTCCCCCGGAAATGACCGGCCCCAAGCGAAAAAGAATTCAAACTTATTCGTTACCCTAAGTAATATTTCACGAAAATAAATATATAGAGTTTTTCAGCCAGTGTCAATGGGCGAGTGTATAAAAAGGCAGATGAAAAGTTTTTTTCATAATCGTCTTTTCATTATATAATTGAAATAGATTTATTGCGTTTGTCCACAGCGGTGAAACAATCAATACGGAGGAAACACAATGATTGAAGTAATTACATATGCCGATATCACGGTACGGCTTCCCGAAAAAAATCATTATGAAGCATTTATCAAGGAGCTTTTCGCCAAACTTGAGCCGCATATCAAATCCGAACAAATTATCTCGATATCAAAACCAAGTATAAATCCGGATAACATGGCGATTGAATCCAGCGTTCTTGCCAAACTGATGCTGTATATTCCCGAAAAAACACCAGGACTGAAAGTAGAAGAATATATCGATGATATTGTACCTTTCCTTAAGCGTCATATTCCGAAATGCGATAAAGTCGCAAGCACGAAAATAGTACAAATGAAAAGAATGATTGAATGACAAACAAATATCGCCAGCTTTATAACTTGTTAAAAAGATGGCGATATTTGTTTGGTGTTATGCCTTCTATTTTTTTAAAAGTAGCGATAAAGTGGCTCGTATCATTAAATCCGACTGCTTCTGCCACTTCTTTTAAAGAAAGTTCGGAACTTGCGTATAACAGTTTCTTTGCCTCGCGTATCCGGATATTGATCAAAAAGGCATACGGGCTGACGTTAAACGCTGCCTTGAATAAAGAGGTTAAATATTGGGGGCTCATTTGGGCATAATCCGCGATTTCCCTTAGGCCGATATTTTCGGAATACATCGTTTTCAGCCATTGTACAATAGACCTCATCCGATCCACGTTTTGAGACCCTTTATTGCGAAACTGATTATATTTTTTCAGTAAAATAAGGAAATGGTATAAGTACTCCGAAGAATCCAACCTGGAAAGTTCATTGTCTTTCTTTACCGTATCCAGAATTTTTTCAATCGTTTTAGAAAAAGCCAGTTCCGCGCTCTCAATGTACATTGATGAAAAATTGATCTCAAGGGAATTCATGATGGCTTCGGTAACGTCCCCGCCAAAAGTGATATAGAGCGTCGACCAGTCGCCTTCGTTCGCATAGTATGAATGGGGAGTAAATGGTGTCAAAAGAATGCCTTTTCCCGGGGTTAACAAATATTCCTGACCCCCATACGTAAAAACACCTTCACCTTTTACCGTTTGTAGCCAGTGGTAATAAGGATAACCTTCAGGCCTTGCGAAATCCTCTTCCCTCGGGTTATAACCGACGCTTTCAATAAATAAAGGAAGCGGTTTTCCTACTGATAAAAAGGTATAGCGCTTTTTCTCCCCATTCATTCTTCCTGCTCACCTGCCATTCTACTTCTCTATTTTAATGACCGAAACCCCATATGGCTTCAAAACAAATTCGTTCTTCATCCGGTTGCCGGACAACATTTCAACGCCATCAAATCCGGCTGGCAATCCCATCTTTACTTCTGCTTCATTAAAATTCATTATAAAAATATATTCGTGATTTTTACCCGTTCTCTTTGAAACACTTACGCCATCCGGAAGTTCAACATTCAGCACTTTTTGCAGCTGCAATTTTTCGATTAATATCCGGTAAAAATCATCAAGGCATTTCTGCTCAAAATGGGCAGCCATATAATAGGCTTCGCCATGTTTTAATCGTTTTACCGTCAAAGCCGCTCCGCCTTTGTAAAAATCGTTTTCATATTCAGCCAGTACATGGGCTGTTTCCGGGTGAATGATTTCACAATAATCTTTGACTTCATACTTACCCTTCAGCGGAAAGTAACCGTTTTTATTCATTATAATTGTATTTTTCTCTTCATCATATAAGGAATCGATTTCTTCCGACCAAATTCCCAATAAATTCCGCAACGGTCCAGGACTTCCGCCCAAGAAGCAGAGATCATTTTCATTGACCATTCCGCTCCAATAGGTCATCACCAGGGTACCGCCTTTTTTCACAAAAGACTCCAGCCGTTCTGCCGTGCCTGCCCTGACCATGTACAACATCGGGGCAATAATAAGTTTGTAATCATCCAAATGTTTTTCCGGTGATATCACATCTACAGAAATGCCTTGTTTTCGTAACGATTGATAATGTTCCTGGCAAAGTTGGATATAATCTTTACGACCCAGTTTCAAAGCCTGTGCATCATCAATGGCCCACTGGTTTTCCCAGTCATAGATTACAGCCGCTTCTGACTGGATCGTTGTCCCGGAAATTTCTGAAATTTCCTCCAAAGCTTTACCAACATCTGCTACTTCTTGAAACACACGTGTATGTTCATGACCGGCATGGCTGACAACGGCGCCGTGGAATTTCTCCGGTCCCCCCCGGCTTTTCCGCCATTGGAAATACAAATTAGAATCCGCGCCGTGGGCAATGGACTGCAAGGAAGACAGCATATGTATGCCCGGTTTTTTTATTTTATTCACTTGATGCCAATTCACAAGGCTCGGCGTATTTTCCATCACGAGAAACGGCTGGTCTTTTTTCATTGAACGGTACAGGTCATGCATAAACCCTACATCCGCAGCCAACTCCGCCGTTGCCTGCATTGGAATGTGCCAAGCCGGATAAGCATCCCAGGAGACAACATCCACTTCTTTTGCAAACTTATGGTAATCAAGGCCAAGGTAAGGGCCCATATGAGGATAGTCCCCCATAAAGTTTGTTGTAACCGGTATATCCGGTGTGACTTCCCTCAGTGGCGCAATTTCGTTCAAATAAAAATCGATTGTCTGGTCCGTCACAAAACGTTTCCAATCCAAGTTTTGTGCATGGATGGCATTTTCGCCCTGCGGAGCCGGAGATTGGATTTGTGACCAGTCCGTAAAAGTGTGACTCCAAAAAGCGGTCCACCATTCATGGTTCAGCCGTTCCAAACTTTGATATTTCTTTTTCAGCCAATTCCGGAACGCTTCCTGGCAAAGGTCACAGTGGCATTCTCCGCCGTACTCATTGGAGACATGCCACATGATAAGCGCCGGATGATCTTTATATCTCTCAGCAAGCAGCCGATTGATGTTCCGGGTCTTTTCCCGGTAAACGGGCGATGTATAGCAATGGTTGTGGCGCTTGCCAAATAAATTCCGTTTCCTATCCGGGCCCACGCGGAGCACCTCTGGATATTTTTGTGCCAGCCACGCCGGCCTTGCCCCGCTCGGTGTGGCAAGAATCACGTGTGCCCCCTGTGCAGCGAGCCTGTCCATGATGTCATCCAGCCAGCCAAAATTGTATTTTCCTTCTTCAGGCTCAATCGCACTCCAACCGAAAATATTAAGAGAAAACGTATTGCAATGGGCCAATTGCATCAGGCGGAAATCTTCCGAGAGGATTTCCGGATAATCGAGCCATTGTTCAGGGTTGTAATCACCGCCGTGCAAGAAACCTTTCACTTTTTTGCGGACGGTGGAATATCGATTGTTCATATGCGTGTTCTCCTTAAAAATTTGTGTTTACTACTTGACAGCACTTCCAAGCATTCCCGAAATGAATTGCTTTTGAAGAACTAAAAAGAAAATTATGATTGGAATAGTGGCAATGGTAATGCCCATCATCACTTGGCCGTAATCGATAATGGATATACCGATTAAACTCGACAAAGCAACTGGGAATGTATACATATCACTGGAGGTCGTAGCAACGAGCGGCCACATGAAGTTATTCCACTGCATCATGAATAGATAGATGGCAGTGGCAGCCAGTGCCGGTTTCATGGAAGGTAGCACGATCCGAAAAAAAATCCTCAATTCTCCCGCACCGTCAATCCGTGCCGATTCAATCAGCGCATCCGGAAAAGCAAGGAAATTTTGCCGCATTAAAAAGATCGCAAACGGATAGCAAAGCTGCGGCACAATCAGCGCAAAGTACGTGTTTAATAGATGCAGTGAGCCCAGCATCCTGAATAAGGGGATTAATGTAGCCTGATAAGGAATCATCATCGAAAGCATCAGCACGGTAAAGATGATCTTGTCGCCCTTGAACCTGAATTTCGATAACGCGTAAGCAGCAAGTGTACAAACGGTTAAAGACAACAAAACAAACATCAGGGAAACAAACAATGAGTTGAACAACACACGGTAAATCCCGATTGAATCATTCAAGTTATGAAGATTTTCCATTAACCGGTTCCCGAACGATAATGTCGGCGGATTGGTAAACATTTTACTTGTATTATTCGTTGCACCCACTAACATCCAATAGAAAGGAAAAATTGATATAAAGAGCGCAATAATCAAAGGGACATATAAACCAATCGTATCTCTGATCCTGCGTATTCTGCTGGTCGGCATCGTCAATCATCTCCTGTCACTTTCATCTGAATGTACGACAAAATGCCTACAATAATTACGACCACATAGGCAATTGCCGAAGCATATCCGAAATCAAAATATTTGAACCCGTTCTGGTAAATATACAACCCAAGTGTCATCGTGCCGTTCGCCGGGCCGCCTTTTGTCAAGTTGTAAGGTTCATCAAACAATTGAAGCGTTGAGATCGTTGAGATGATGGCTGTAAATAAAATAACCGGCTTTAACTGCGGCACGGTAATATTGAAAAATTTTCTAATCCTGCCGGCTCCATCAAGTGAAGCTGCTTCGTAAAGTTCTTCCGGAATATTTTGCATAGCCGCAAGATAAATGACCATGTTATAGCCTGTCCATCTCCACGTCAAAGCGAGAATAATGGATACCTTTGCCCAAAACGGATCTGTTAACCAAGGGATCTTATGGATTCCGAATAAACCAAGAAAGTCGTTAATCAAACCGCTGTCCTGCAGCAATATCGAAAACAAAATGGAATACGCAACAAGCGATGTGACAGCCGGCATAAAAAATCCAACCCTGAAAAATCCGCGCAGTTTAAGCAGCTGGCTGTTTAGAGCCGAAGCGAGGATTAAAGCCAAAATTAACATAATCGGCACTTGGATAATTAGAATAATAAACGTGTTATACAATGCCTTTAAAAATACAGAATCATGGAATAATCTGATATAGTTTGCAAAACCGGCAAAAACATATCTCCCTCCATCCATTTTTTGAAAGCTGAGAAGCAGGGAGGAAATAATCGGGTATATCGTAAAACATAAAAACAATATAACTGCCGGGGCGACAAACCAATACGGAATCATTTTACTTCTGCTCAATTTACCCACCTCACTAAGAAACAGCAGATAACAAGAACTTCTCGTTATCTGCTATCGGTTTCCGTTTACTGCACGTGGTTTTCAACACGTTTCTTCGCGGCATTTACAGACGTTTTCACATCTTTGCCTCTGACAATTTCCGCCTGCATGTTAATGGCTTCGTCCCGTCCTACAGCATCATTAGCCGTATATAATACGGAAGGAATTTTCTTCATTTCACCAGAGAAGAACGTCCATACTTTTTGGTTGCCAAAATATTTTTCAGGCTGTGTGAATAAGCTTGATTTATAAACCGGCAGATAGCTCGGGAATAAGCCGCCCTTCATTGCTAATTCCTGCGCGTTGTAATTGGTTGTGAAATATTTCAGGAAATTATAAGTAGCATCGATATTTTTGCTTGATTTCGAGATGACGAAGGAACTTCCGCCCTGGTTCGCTGATCGGCTTCCGCCTTCTTCAAAGGCAGGCAGATTCATGACTCTCCATTTTCCGGACAACTTCGGCATTTGCTGTTCCAATGTTCCAACCAGCCATGCACCGGCAATCGCTGTTGCAGTCTTGCTGTTCTGCAGCGAAGATACCCACGCGTTCCAGCCGGATGCGCCTAACAAAATTTTATTGTTTGCCATATCCTGCAAAAGCTGGGCAGCCTTGATCGATTCCGATGTCCCTAAATTGGCATTCCCGTTTTTGTCAAAATATCCCAACCCTTGCTGGCTCAATAAAATTGTGTATACGGTAATATCTGTGTTGTCATAGCTGAGCATGTCCACGCCCGTTTTTGCCTTGATTGTTTTACCGGCTTCAATATAATCGTCCCAAGTTTTAATGCTGTTTGGATCCACGCCGGCTTTTTCAAAAATATCCTGACGGTAGAACAAACCGACCGGACCCGCATCAAAAGGAAGCGCATAAAGGTCGCCTTTATAGGTTACACTGTCCAGTTTATATTTTGGAAAATCCTTCGCGTACTTTTTCTCAAATCCTTTACTTGAAATGTTCACGAAAGCGTTCGGAAATTTTTCAAGGTAACCGTTAATGCCGTCATCTACCAAAAGTGCCGCATCCGGAAGCCCCTGCCCCTGCGCCTGCAGTCCGGTGGTAAATTTTGAACGGATGTCATCATTTGCCATTTCTACAACTTTAACATTAAAATTCGGATGGTCTTTCTTATACGTTGCAGCCGCTTTTTTCAGCAGCGGGACGTTAATGTTCGTTGCCCAAATCGTAATGGTAGTATTTTTGCCGCCGCTTGAACTACTGCTGCCGCATCCTGAAAGCGCCAACACAAGGATGCACATGAAACTGGCTAAAATTGCGATCGATTTCTTCACCATCATTTCCTCCTATTCTTTTTAAAAATATAAAAACCTTAAACAAAATAACTGCTGCAGCCGATGGGGCTCTCTTCGCTACACATCGATTATAAAACGTTTTCATATTCATTTGAATATAATAATCAACCAAAAAAATATAAAAATATTAAACTTGGCTATTTTTTTGATATTCTTATATTCATACATAGAAAAAGGGCTGCCGCTTTTGCAGCAACCCCGGAAACGAATCTACATTAATTACGTTTTACAATAATTGGCCGGTTTTCCTTAAATACGTTCAAAGACGGCAGCGCATTGCCATTAAAATCAAATAAGGCTTGATTCTCCCATCCGTCTCCGCCGCCGGAAATCCACCCGGCACCAGGAACCGGTATCCAGGCCGGTTCCCAATAAAAGAAGCCCAACCCGCGCTCGTCCGGAACACTATAAATAGTTTTCATTAAGTCTTTCAGGAATTTTGCCTGGCCCTGCACAGACACATCACAACCTTCAACGGCATCACTTGCAATAAACACATTCGGCTCATTGTCCGCCTCCTGCAAAGTGTAGGCATAAGCTGTTTCCGCGATGACGACGTCTTTATTGTATCTTTGGCTGATATCGTTCATATTGTTTTGCAAATCGGCAAGTGCACCATTCCAATACGGGTAATAGGAAAGCCCAATGACGTCAAACGGCACTCCCCTAGCCGCGAGTTGATCAAAAAACCAACGCGATTTGCTGTTGTCTCCCCCGCCATCAATATGCATCATGATTTTAACATATTTCGGGTCAATCTGGTCATAAACACCTTGGACACCTGCTTTTAACAATACTGCAAGTTTGTCAAAATCGCCCGATCCTTCTCCCCATGTCTTGCCATCCGGCCAGAGGATTCCGCTTGTTATTTCATTTCCAATTTGAACCATATCCGGTGCAGCACCGGCTTCTTTCAATGCCCTACTACTTTGCTCGTATAATCACGAACCGCAGCAGTTAATTGGTCAAAATTCAAGTTTTTCCAGGCTGCCGGCTTGCTCTGTTTTCCCGGATCAGCCCAAAAGTCAGAGTAATGGATATCGAAGCAAAAACTTAAATCCCCTTGTCTTTTCCCTTTTTGCAACTGCGATCGTATTGGACAAATCATTGTAACCGTTAGCCTGCACAGGGTTATACCACAGTCTGAGGCGGATATAATTCACCCCGTGTTTCTTTAAGATCTTCAGCAATCTTCCTGCTTTCCATAGTCATAATATTTGCCGCCGTGGTCTTCAATTGCTTTTAATGTAGAAATAACTGCCCCTTTGATAAAAGTCTCTTTCAGCGTTTCCTTATTAGATTTCGCATAGGAATCACCGGAATTGGAGAACCATGCGCCCGCCATCACAACCAGAACCGTTATTACAGCATCCACAGAATTTAACATTTTCCCCATCAGTCTATCCCCCTTATTTTTCTGGTACCTTATCGGTTCAAACTATAGAGCGTTTTCATTTTACTGAATATATAAAAACATCATTTGGGATATGAAGATATGAAAATAAAAAAGAGGACTGCAATGTTTCAACATGTTAAGTAGTCCTCTTTAACATATTTCTTTATTTAAGTCCAATACCTTTTCGAATGTAAGAATAATTTTTTCATGGGAGGTGCTGTATATAAACTTATCCCCTTTAGATTTCAGCAATTCATTTGTCGTATCTTTTTCTGTCATTGTCCCATTGAGTGCTACTCCTTCAATGATTTCTTGCCCCGTTCCCCATCATTGATGATAATGCTATTAACTTAACAAAATTCGGATACCTGCCCTTATTCCGGCCATTTCATACTAGATCTATCCTTGTATTGAGTTTTGTTAAACAACAGAAATAATCCATTTAATCTCGGCAAGTGCTCTTATTCTCTTTGACTCCAGATCTTTGAACCAGATAAAATCATATCTCTTTTCCTACTATAAGAAAAAGGGAAGCTCTCCCCTATTAAAATACATCCTGATCCGACAAGATAACCACGCTCACTTCTCCAAAATCCTCCCGCAGACCGCTTCCGTTACTTCAGCCGTTGTAGCCGTCCCGCCGATGTCCGGCGTCTTAATGCCTTTTGCAATCACCCATTCGACAGCCTCCAATATTTTTCCACCCAGTTCTGTTTCGCCGAAATGGTCGAGCATCATCTTTGCCGTCCAAATCTGCCCGATCGGGTTGGCGATGCCCTTTCCGGCGATGTCCGGCGCCGAGCCGTGGACCGGTTCAAACATCGATGGGTATTTTCCGTTCAGATTAATATTTGCTGACGGGGCAATACCGATACTACCCATGATCGCACCACCGATGTCTGTTAAAATATCACCGAACAAATTGCTTGCGACAATCACATCAAACAATTCCGGCTTAATCACAAGAAACGCGGACAGGGCATCAATATGCGTACTGTTTACGGCGACATCGGGATAATCCGCTTTCAATTCGTTAAACACTTCATCCCAAAACGGCATGGTGTGGAAAATGCCGTTTGATTTCGTTGCGCTTGTCAGACGCCGGTTGCGTTTTTGCGCAAGCTCAAAAGCATAGCGCATCGCCCGCTCGGTACCTTTTCTCGTAAAAATGGCGTTTTGAATCGCGATTTCATCTTCGCCTTTATGAATCCTGCCGCCGACTTCGCTGTACTCGCCCTCGCTGTTTTCCCGTACAACGACAAAATCAAAATTTTTCGGATCGGCAAGCGGCGAGTTTAACCCTTTGAAATACTTTGCCGGCCGGATGTTGAGCACCTGCTCAAACCCGCGCCGGATTTTTAGCAGCAGCCCCCACAACGACACATGATCCTCCACCAGCCGCGGATTGCCGACTGCCCCGAGAAAAACGGCCTCGTAATCTTTTAAAATTTCAAGCCCGTCATCCGGCATCATCTTTCCGTGTTCGATGTAAAAATCGCAACTCCACGGGAACTCGGTAAACTCAAATTTGATCCCGCCATGCAGTTCCGCCGCCGTGTGCAACACCTTGACCGCAGCAGGTACAACCTCTTTTCCAATCCCATCCCCGGGAATGACGGCGATGTGGTATGTTTTCATAAAGATTCCCTCCGTAAAAGCGCTGTCATCCCTATCATTTTAACATAATTAATTGGTCAACCACCTATCGAAATCAACCTTATTTACTATTTTAAGGAAGCAATAAAGGGGTAAGATAAACATAATGATCAATTTAGGAAACACTTATGGAATTTTTTAACGGGTTATTACTTAATCTTATGTTTTGGACACTTGTGACCATTGTAATAAAAGCCGTGATTCACTAGGATTAGTCTTCCTATATCAAAAACCCATGCCCCCAGCATGGATTTTAATTAGTCCCCTATTGATTTCGCATTTTCCGGAGCCGCTGTTTTCAGCATCGGGAAAACAAAGAACAGGCCGATGATAAAAAACAGGGCGGCCAGTTCAAATACAGCGGTAATTGACAGCAGTTCCTTTAAAAGGCCGGCCAAGCTCATCGTAATCACCATGGAGCCGGTAAATAACGGGCTCAATGTGCCGTTGACCCTGCCGATGAAGTCCGCTTCCGTATTTTGCAGGATCATCGTGTTGATGCCGATTTGGATGCATGGCATGAAGAAGCCTGCGAGCAATTCCGCAGTAAGCGTCAGCCAGAGGGAAGTCGACGCGCCGATCACCGCAAGCCCTACAGCATTTGCAAGCATCCCAGTTAAAAGCATTTTTTGCGGCGGCGTGGATTTTGAAAAAGCCATTGAAAAGGCCCCGCCTGTGATCATGCCGACTCCGTTGACCATTACGAGCCACTGCAAATTTTCTTTCGGCAGGCCCAAGCGATCGGTCACGAGGAAAATATTCATTGGCTGAATAAAACCGACACCAAGCCCGGCAGCCAGAAAACCAAGGCCAAGCAGCTTCAGTTCCCTTTTCGACAGCACATAGCGGATACCGCTTTTCATCTCCTGCCAAAGATGAGTTGTTTTCTCCGCTTCTTTTTCTGAAGCGCGGTCACGCGGAATAAACGATAAAGAAGCGGCGGAAAGCAGAAAGGCGATCCCGGTAATAAAAATGGAAATATTGATCCCGAACTTCTGATAGGCGAACGTTCCAATCACAGGGCCTAAAATCATGAATACGGCAAAAATGGTCTGATAAACGGCCATCGCCTGCTGAATCATATTTTCCTCTAAATGTATTTTAAACAGCTTCATCCCGGACGGCTGCGAAAACTGTGATAAAATGGATGAGATAAGCGTTGCGAAAAAGACAGCTTGCCACGAGCCGAAAATCAGTGCGCCGATTACGGCAAAAATAGACACCGCACTCAGCAAATCGCACCAAACCATTGTCTTCTTCGGCTGCCAGCGATCTGCAAAAGTCCCTCCAATAAAACTAAAAATAAAAATCGGCAGGAATTCCGCAACGGATATCATGGATACCGCCAGCGCATCTCCATTTGTTTTTTCCGTCACAAACAAAAGGACGGCGAAATTCCGCACCCAAATTCCCACTTGCAAAAACAATGCGGAAACAAACACCATCCGGACAAACCTGTTTTTCCATAGCCGGCCCATTGGCATTCCCCTTTACCCAAAAGACTTGTGTACTTCATCGTGTACTTATCATACCCGAATTGCCGGTTGTACGCAATGGAGAGTTTTCTAAGAAATGCAGGCTGCATCTCTCATCCGAAAAAATTCAGACTTACATGTATCCATTTTTGGCACCTAATATGAGTATCCGTTGCATGCTACCTAATATTTTAAATATATCGTTTCTCAATTAAGCAGAGTTAAGAGAGAGGAAGATCCGTGAAAACGGTCTTTGAAATAATGTGTTATTAGATGAATGAGGCCGTGGAAGGGGGCATTATTAAAAGCATCAAAACAGCTTAGAGGAGACATGGCATATATCTTTGGATGATGATACTGTGAAAATACGAATATGAATCAAAAACAAGTGCAACGGTTTATATGATGAAGGAATAAGCGTACGCGGTAAAGGCGCGCAATATACCTTAATTAAACGTAAGGGCAGATAGAGAAAATAGGGAGATTAATATATTTTGATGTTTTGTTAAGAAAAAAGCACCTATAAATGGAGGGATCTCCACTTATGGGTGCCATCAATGTATCGGCTGCGCCTGGAATTTTTACTCAAACTCGCTGATTTTCACAAGCTGTTTCCCCAGATTTTTTCCTTTAAACAGATCCAGAAAAGCCTCAATAATCGAATCAAATCCTTCCTTAATGGTTTCTTCGTATTTCAATTTCCCTTCATTTAACCATGCAGCAAGCTGGGCACCGCCTTCTTTAAACCGGGAACTGTAATCTCCTACAGTAAAACCTTTCATGAACGCACTTGTTTTAATTAAATACGTTTGCACGCGCGGCCCGATATCCGCTTCCGTTTTATTGTAAGCTGAAATCGCACCACAAACCGGAATGCGCGCAAATTTATTTAACAGTGGGAAGACCGCATCGGAAATTTCCCCGCCGACATTGTCAAAATAAACGTCAATTCCATCCGGGCATGCTTTTTCCAGCACCTTTCCAACCTCTTCGGTCTTATAGTTAATCGCCGCATCAAATCCCAATTCATTGATAAGGTAGCTGCACTTCTCTTCGGATCCGGCAATGCCAACGACACGCGCCCCTTTAATTTTCGCGATTTGGCCGACAGTCGAACCAACCGCGCCCGCAGCACCCGAAACAACGACCGTTTCACCTTCTTTCGGCTGTCCAATATCCAACAGGCCAAAATAAGCGGTTAAACCTGTCATCCCGATAATCCCGAGATTTGCGGTAACCGGCGCGAGCGCAGGATCCAATTTTCGGAGCGTTTTTTCATGGGCAACGGAATATTCTTCCCAGCCGAGCATCCCAATCACAATATCCCCTTTGGCAAAATGGGCGGATTTCGACTCTACCACCTGGCCGATCACCCCGCTTATGATGACATCGTTCAATTGAAACGGCGGGATATACGATTTGACATCCTCCATTCTGCCCCTTAAATAAGGATCGACTGAAATATACACATTCCGGATCAGCACTTCCCCTTCACCTGGCGTACCGATCGGTGCTTCTGTAAAAGAAAAGTCTTCTAAAGTTGGCGTCCCGACCGGCCGTCTTGCCAAACGGATTTGTTTATTGCTCCCATCCATTTTAACCCCTCCTGAAAAACAGTCTAATATCCTCTAATGTAGCATCACGTAAAAGCGGGGTCAAAAAAAATGAAGTGGATAGATAAAATATAAAAAATGTTTAAAAAACTATTTACAAATCTTTTTCAGTTGTTTATCATAAAAAATACAAACCACCCGCCAAGCTTTGTGCGAAGTTCCATGCCGGGATACGCAAACAAAGCCAGCGCGTGGATGATTACGCTGAAAATAACGCTGTTTATTCTGCCTGCTTATCACGCAAGACAAAGCGTCCGGCAGAAAAAAGCCAGTAATTTTTATTCCTGCAATGGTTGCACAAGGAATGGAAATTATTGGCTTTTTCTATTCTCAAAAGGCTTTGTCTGCAGGCGAATTTCGCAGACATCGAACCTATCAAGAAAGGAGGTGATCGCTTGCCATCCGCATTATCAGGCATCAAAGTCCTAGATTTGACAAGAGTGCTCGCCGGACCTTTCTGCACGATGATCCTCGGCGATCTAGGTGCAGAGGTCATCAAAGTAGAAGCACCGGGAGGAAGTGACGAAACGCGGGGCTGGGGGCCGCCGTTCCAGCAAAACGTAAGCGCTTACTATCTTTGTGCCAACCGAAATAAAAAAAGCATGACCGTGAATTTAAAAAGTGAAAAAGGGAAAGAAATCATCCTTAGGTTGGCCAAAAAATGCGATGTGGTCATCCATAATTTTAAAACCGGCACAATGGAGCGGCTCGGGCTTGGCTATGAAACACTGGGCGCGCTGAATCCGCAGCTCATCTACTGTTCGATCACGGGATTCGGGGAAACCGGTCCGTACAAAGATTTGCCAGGCTATGATTTTATCATCCAGGCGATGAGCGGGCTGATGAGCATTACCGGCGAGCGTTTTGGCCCTCCGCTCAAAACCGGGGTCGCCATCACGGATGTTTTAACCGGTCTGTACGCCTGCATCGGCATCCAGGCAGCCCTTTTGGCAAGGGAACACACCGGGAAGGGGCAAAAAATGGACCTATCGCTTTACGACTCAGCGGTAAGCGCACTCGTGAATATTGCGGGCAATTTCCTTATGTCCGGCAACATCCCGGAGCGGCTTGGCAACCGGCATCCGAATATCGTCCCCTATCAAACTTTCCAAACAAGCGACGGGGAGATCGCGATCGCCGTGGGAAACGACCGCCAGTTCAGAGAGCTTTGCCAAATCCTTGGCCTGCCGCAGCTCGCAGCTGATGAAAAATTTTCCACAAATCCGAAGCGGGTTGAAAACCGTAAAACACTGATCCCGATCCTGGAAAAAGTTTTTCAAACAAAACCGTCCGCTTACTGGCAAAAAGCTTGCGAAAAGCAAAAAATTCCGTGCGGGCCGATCCAAAATTTGCAGGCGGTCGCGGCGGATCCGCAGCTGAAGGTAAGGGAAATGTTTATTCAACTGGACCACCCTGTTGCCGGGGAGATCAAACTTGTCGGCAGCCCTTTAAAACTTTCACAAACCCCGGTCCGCTATGAAAAACATCCGCCGATTCCGGGGGAACATACCGAAGAAATTTTGCGTGAACTCGGCTATTCATCGGAGGAAATTGCCCAATACCAACAAAAACAAGTGATTTAGGAGGCTTGAACAATGAATTTTGAACTGACGGAAGAACAGGAGCTTTTAAGGAAAACAGTGAGAAATTTTGTAGACAAAGAGATTATGCCCTATATCCGGGAATGGGATGAAAACCTCCATTTTGAAACAAGCTTATTGAAAAAATTGGCAGATCTTGGCTTGATGGGCGTCTGCATCCCGGAAGCATACGGCGGGAGCGGCATGGATTACAACTCCCTCGCGATTGTGTGCGAGGAACTGGAACGAGGGGACACCGCCTTCCGGACCGCGGTCAGCGTGCATACCGGCTTAAACAGCCTAACACTTTTGCAGTGGGGAACGGAAGAACAGAAGCAGAAATATTTGGTCCCGCAGGCAAAAGGTGAAAAAATCGGCGCATTTGGTCTGACGGAACCGGGTGCAGGTTCGGATGTGGCCGGTATTGGCACCACTGCCGTGAAAGAAGGGGATCATTATATTTTAAATGGACAGAAAACGTGGATCTCCCTCTGCGACGTAGCGGACCATTTCATTGTATTTGCCTACACGGACAAATCGAAAAAGCATCACGGCATTTCCGCCTTTATCGTTGAACGTACGATGCCCGGCTTCTCTTCCAAAGCGATCAATGGCAAACTCGGTATCCGCGCCGGCAATACAGGGGAATTGTTCTTCGATAACGTGAAAGTGCCGAAAGAAAATCTCCTTGGCGAAGAAGGGGAAGGTTTTAAAATTGCGATGTCGGCGTTAGATAACGGGCGCTTCACCGTGGCTGCCGGTGCGTGCGGCTTGATCATGGCGTGCCTTGAAGCGAGCGTCAAATACTGCCATGAACGGAAAACGTTCGGCCGTGAAATTGGGAAACACCAGCTTGTCCAGCAAATGATCGCGAAAATGGAAGCCGGATACCAAATGAGCCGCCTCCTCGTCTTCCGCGCCGGCGAGCTGAAAAACCAGGGCAAGCGGAACACACGGGAAACATCCCTCGCCAAATGGCAGGCTTGCGATTTCGCCAACGAAGCCGCCAACGATGCCGTCCAAATTCACGGCGCCTACGGTTACTCGAGTGAATATCCGGTTGAACGCTACTTGCGAAACTCGAAAGCCCCGGTCATTTATGAAGGCACACGCGAAATCCATACCATCATGCAGGCGGAATACGTCCTCGGCTACCGCACGGACAAACCGCTGAACAAAACCCTGCCGGCATGGCCGTTTGAAGACAGCGGAGTGTTGAAGTCGTAAAATAATAAGGCTGTTTAAGAAGCCAATTGACGACCTCGGTACCCCTTTTAAAAAAGGCAATTCGGCGGTAGCACGCGCCCGATCTGTCTTTTTAAAACATTCAATAAGACAATTCGGCGGGCCGTCCGTCGCAAACTGTCTTTTGGAAGTTCTTTGTAAAAGGGATTGGGTACATCTCTCCTGAATTGAAAGCGTTTTATATCAAACGGATTAAGGAGGTTACCATTATGAATATGCCTGTCCATCATGCGCCGGGTAAATCCAGCCAAAAAATGAGCAGAACACAAATCAATATTTTGGTGATTGTTACATTGGCGTGGATCTTCGACGCATTTGATTATTTGATGCTGACATACATTGCGGTCGACATCATGAAAGAATTTGATGTTACCGCTGCTGTATTTGGAACCGTCACTTCGATCACTGTTCTTGCAAGACTGATCGGCGGCGCGTTGGTCGGTACCGTCGCAGATAAATGGGGGCGCAGAATCCCATTGATCGTGTCGATGATTTGGTATGGCATTTTCCAATTCGTTTCCGGTTTTTCTCCAACATTTACATTCTTATATGCCGTACGTTTTCTGTTTGGCCTCGGGATGGGCTCAATGTATTCCGTAGGGGTTCCGCTTCTTATGGAATCCGTCCCTCCAAACAAGAGGGGGTTGGCTTCCGGGTTGCTTGAAATCGGCTTTCCTGCCGGCGGGATTTTGGCAAGCCTCCTGTATTTGGGCATTTATTCAACGGGAAGCTGGCGGGAAATGTTCTATATCGCTGCGGTTCCTCCGATTCTGTTGGGCATTTATACCATGCTCACTTTAAAAGAAACAAAGAATTGGATAAAACAAGAAACGGAACAGCATGGAATCGATAAAGTTCCGCTTGTAAATCTATTCGTCGGAAAACAGTTTTGGAACACCATTCATTCCATTCTGGTCAATGCCGGATTTTTGGTGTTGTTTTACTCGATTTGCTCCTGGTATCCGACGTTTTTAAAGGTCGAACACCACTTCACTGTGACAATGATCAGCATCGTTACAATTCTATTAAATTTATCAGCTGTCATTGGCAGCATTATATTTGGTTATTTTTCAGACAGAATCGGCAGGCGCTGGACGATCACCATTTCAGCACTCGGTTCTATGATTGGCGCGCCATTGTTTGTCATGCTTCATAATAATATTCTTCTTTATATCGGCGCCATCATTGTCGGATTTTTTGGCCCCGGCGGCGTTTGGAGCATAAATGCGACCTATACCGCAGAACATTTCCCGATCCGGATGCGGTCTGCCGGACACGGGCTGACATACAATGCCGGTAATTTCTTCGGCGGCATGCTTACACCGGTGATCATCGGCCTGCTTTCCGGCACGTACGGATTCGGAACTGTCATGACGGTCGGCGTCCTGTCTTCGGCAGCATTTCTTATTCTTATGACATGGATTTGGAAAGAAACAAAAGATATGGATATGTCGCTTTAACTTGTGGGGGATGCTACTCCCCCCGTTTTGATTTCAGCATGATATGATACTGCTTGTACAAATCTTTAAAAGCAGAAATCAATGCATTCGAAGCTTTTCCCAAATAAAATTCCTGGAGCTGTTTAAGCGGCTCTTCAATCCCGTCATTTAAGCTGTACCCTCTAAGCAGATTGGAAATAAATCTTCTGCCGTGTTCCGTGGCTAATGTGCAGGAAACATCAAGGATAACGCCATACTTCATTTCAATTTCAGCAGTGATTGTCAAAGTTTCATAAATACTTTTGGCGGCCATCCCGGAAGGCAGCTTGGCGTGGCCGGCGATAAAAGCAGTTTGCAATTGCACTTCCCCCATTTCATCTAATCAACATACATGTTTCTTTTTTATTCGATAAAGGGGGAGAATTTCCTTTTACATACTCATCTTTTACCCCTGATGATTGATTCTGGAACTATAATCAAGGCCTTCCGCAAATGTCCGCGAAGGGCCTTGTTTTTTTCTGACAAAACGATTGCTGATCCGTCAAACCGATTTTTTAAATCACACTACTCCTTCATCTGCTGCTTTATTTTCAGCACTTCATCCTCACTCAGGCCGGTCACTTCTGTAATAAATTTTAGATCCAGCTGCTTTTGAAGCATTTTGACAGCAATTTTTTTACCAAAATGTCCCTTAGCTCTTCCCTAAGAGACATTTCAGCAAAATATTTTATCCGAAATCGGACTTAGCCCCTCCCCGCCCCGAAGCAGTCCGCCACGCATTTTGCCCTAGAAAAACAAGGCGCATGCCTGAAGGTTGCTAACTTAACTCCCACGGTACAATTGGTACCCCCACGGAGAAACGAGCAGCGGAATATGGTAATGCGCGGAAGGGTCGGAAATCCCGAACTGGACGGGCACTTCTTCTAAAAAAGGCGGTTCCGGCAGTTTCGTTTCCTGGCTGCGGAAATAGCTGCCGATCGAAAAAATAAGCTGATACACCCCGATCTTCATCTCTTCCCCGGAAAGAAGCGGGGCATCCAGCCGGCCGTCCCCATTCGTTACGGATTCTTCCAAAAGTTTCCAATCTGACAATGAATCTTCAAACTTATACAGCCGTACTGCCACATTGGCCGCAGGTTTGCCATGTGTTAAATCCAAAATATGCGTCGTTAAACCAGACATCATATCTCCCTTTCCGATCATGAATTTTCAGCGGACGCGAAAAACACTGCATTTTCCGTTCCCGGCCACTTTCCGGTAAATTCGATTTCACGGTATGCAAAATAATCTTTTAATATTTCCGCGCGGTCGTCAAGAAATAGTTGGTCGGCGATGCCCTGCACGAGTTTCGGCAGCGCAAATCTTAATCCGGATAAAGCAGAAGCGGAGAGGCCGCAGCTGATCAAGGCCGAGTAATTGAAAGCAAACAAGCCGTGCAACCGATGTTCCCCCCGTTCATCACGCCCTACAAATGCAAAATCCGGGCCGAGATATGGATGGGCATCAATCAAAAGATTGGCGATATCTTCAGGCGCGCGGTACCGGTCACCCCAGCGGGCAATGTAAGGCTCCACAAGCCGCAATTCCGGCCGCAGCGATGGGTCAGAAACAAGCCCCGTTGCGAGAATCAAAAAATCAAATTGAAAATCTCCATGCGGGGTGGTGACAACCGCCCCGCCGCCTTCCGCCTTTACATCGAGCCAAGGCGACCCGGTATGCAGCCGGAATCCGGGCCATGCGCTAGCGCGGTTAAAAATATCGTTTGTCGGCGGCTGATTGTATTTGAAAAAATGGGCCATTACCGCATACTTGTCATGATCAGACAAAGCATGGTACCGTTCAATCATGCCCGAAACTTCCATCTGGCGGATCGGATTAATCCGTTTTAAATCGTCGCTGCGGATAAACACATGGGCTTCCGCCGCACCTTCCGACAGCACATAATTCGCATTGTCAAAAGCGGATGCGCCGCCGCCTAAAATGCCGATTTTCCTGCCCCTCAACCTTTCCATATCCATCGTTTGCGAGGTATGGGCATATAAATAGGAAGGAAGTTTTTCTTTGATCATCCGCGGCACATGCCACTCCCCTCCGCCCTGAATGCCGGTTGCCAAAACTACTTTCCGGGCCAGCAGGAAGCTTGACGGCGCGCCTTCCCCTCCGATATGCAATCGGTGGATCCCTTTTTCCGGCTCAATCAGTTTTAACGTAACTTGGTTCAGGACAGGAAGACGAAGCACTTTCCGGTACCAGCGCAAATAATTCATCCATTCGCCGCGCGGGATTTTATCGAGATCGTCCCACGCCTTCTCCCCGTATTGCGCTTCCCACCAGGCTCTGAAAGTCAGGGAAGGGATACCGAAATCAATTGATGTCAAATGCTTCGGGGTTCTCAGTGTCAACATCCGTGCATACGTATCCCACGGGCCTTCATAACCTTCGAGATTTTCGTCGATCACCAGGATGTTCGAGATCCGCTCCCGCAGCAGACCGAACGCAGCGCCGAGGCCGCATTGCCCTCCCCCGACAATCACCACGTCATACACATGCCCTTCCGGATGGCTGAACGGGCGCACCCAATCCGGCCCTCCAAAAGCAAGGCAGGAAAGATCTTTATGTACCCGCTCATTCAGCGCTTCTAAACTCATGATCTTCCATCCTTTCATTCTCAATTGATGTACGGAACAGTTCCTCTAACCGAAAGTACGCAATTTGATAGATTTGCTGGAGCGCCGTTTCAATTTCTTCTTCCCGGCTGTTGTCCAGCCTAGCCAGCATTGCCCCGTAAATTTGGCCTTTGTTTTTACCGCGCACCGCTAAAATAAACGGGAACCCGAATTTCTCCATATACTGCGCGTTGGCGGTTTTAAATTTTTCATATTCATCCCTTGTAAGGTCACACAACCCGGCCCCTTTTTGTTCCGATACGGAATCCTCACTCATCGCAATCCGCTCTCCCAAATTCGGATGCTCCCGGATCAAGGCAAGCTTCAAATCTTCACCCGAATTTTCTACAATTTGGACCATCGTCCGGTGCAATTCATCCAATGAAGAAAATGGCCTGAAGGATGCAGCTTTTTTAGGAATCCAAGGGGAATGTTCAAAAATCCCCCCGAGCTGTTCCACAAATTCATCCTGCGTGGCTTGATTCAACTCATGGATTGTCAACATCATGCCCAAAACCCCTTTAGCCTTCCCTTAAGCCCGCTTCCACTGCCGGAGCCGGAACTGCTTCAGCCGGTTTGCGCCCTTTCTTTGGCAGCAGGAGATTTAAAATAATGGCACAAAGGCTGCCGCAAATAATCCCGTCATTGACGAGAATTCTGAACATGGAAGGCAAAACATGGAATAAATTCGGCACAACCGTCGCACCAAGCCCGAGTGATACTGAGCAGGCAATAACCAAGAGATTGCTGTTGTCGGAAAAATCCACTTCCCGCAACATCCGGATCCCCGCGGATACGACCATCCCGAACATCACGACGGTTGCGCCGCCGAACACTGCTGTTGGAATGATCGTCGCCAACGCGGCAATTTTTGGCAACATCCCGAGACAGATCAAAATCAGCCCGGCTGCAATCGTCACTTTTCTCGTTTTAATGCCAGAAAGCTGGACAAGCCCGACATTTTGCGAGAACGTGCTGTACGGAAATGCGTTGAAAATACCGCCGAGAATAAAGGAAAGCCCTTCTGCGCGGTAGCCGTCCGTGATGTCATCCCCGGTTAATTTCCTGTTCGTCATTTTTCCCAGCGCGAGGAAAGCCCCCGTAGATTCCACCAAAATCACCGTGCCGACAATGATCATTGTAATGACCGGGACAATGTGGAACGTTGGGACACCAAAATGGAAAGGGTCCGGGACACGGAACCAGGAAGCCTCAGCAACCGTTTTGAAATCCACCTTCCCCATGAATGCCGCCGCAATGGTTCCGACAATAATACCGAGCAAAACGGAAATGGCGCGGAAAAACCCTTTAAAGAAACGGTTCATCACCAAAATCAACGCGAGGACGCCGAAAGAAAGAGTTAAATTCTCAGCGGACCCGAAATCTTTGCTGCCTTGCCCGCCGCCCATATTATTGATGCCGGTCGGGATCAGGGATAATCCGATAATCATGACAACGGTCCCTGTCACAACAGGCGGGAAAAGCTTCAATAATTTCCCGTACACTTTGGAAAACAAAATAATGAACAAACCGGCGGCGATGATGGAACCGTAAACCGCGGTAACGCCGTATCTGGTGCCGATCGTAATCATCGGGGAAACGGCAACAAAGGATGTCCCCATCACAACCGGAAGGCCTGTTCCAAAAAACTTAGGTGCCCACGACTGCAAAAGCGTCGCCAACCCGCATGTCAGCAAATCGACCGAGACGAGAAAGGCCTGCTGTTCCGGCGTAAATTTCAATGCCCCGCCAACAATGATCGGAACCAAAATGGCCCCCGCATACATCGCAAGCACATGCTGCACGCCAAGCGAAAAAATTTTCGAAATCCCGATTTTCTGATCCACATCAAATCCTCCCTCACTGTCACCGTAGAATTTTATAACATTTTCAAGTTATATTACTTCACATAATAACCAAATATCTCTCGCTATTCAATGTACACCTTAACTAAAATCAATGTGTTTTTCTGGTGAATTTAGATAATAATCAAAAAAATTATGTAAGTAAATCTAACATAATTAAGAAAAGCTAAGGTGCTATCCCAAAAACCCCTTTTTAAACAAGAAAAACCGTTGAGAACATAATTTTTCTCGACGGTTTTTCTTGTTTCCAGGGTCTTCTTTCTGAAGCAGGCGGTTCTTTTCCGCGAGTTTCTTGTAAACTTTTTGTTTTGATCGATACACTGCCTTTTTCTCTTTCTTAATTTCTTTGTCTTTTTCTTGGTCTGCGTCTGATTCAGCTTCTTTGACTTTTTGCTCCACCTTTTTTTGCAATATTCTCCAGCTGCTCTGCACTAACGCGTTCAGCTTGTTCTTTCATTTCTTTTAACGTTTTTTTCATCTAATTCGATTGTTTCTTCGATCAACTGAAACGTCTTTTGAAGATTTTATTGGAGTTTCTCTTCATATTTTTCTGTCGCTTTTTTCCAGACAAACGTGTACTTATTGGCGTTTGCTTCGATCTTCGTGCCGTCCATAAAATAGTTTTCCATCGTAATATATTTTGTTCCAATAAAAGCTTAATGAGTTCGGTAAAAAGGGGCTCGATCATGTCTTTCATCCGTTCCGAACGGAATCGGTTGATGGTTCGGAAATCTGGCGTTTGTTGCCCAGACAGCCACATCATCGGAAGATTTTCAAGAAGGGCTTTTGCGATACCCCGGCAAGAATAACTTTTTTCAGCGTAAGCATAGAGAATTACTTTTGTCATCATTTTAGGGTGATACGAAGGACGGCCTCCGCCTTTATAATACGAGAAGAAGAAGTCGTCGCTGATTTGATTCACCATATCCTTAACAACGCGGGCTACATGGCCTTTTGGAATCATGTCACTGAAATCCATGGAAGAATGAGTTGTCCCATGTTATAATCAATAAAGGTAGCTGAATAGTTACTCAAAAAAACCGCCTCCATTCAATGTTTGCTAGTCACTTACATTATAATGGAAAAGGCGGTTTTTTTGCGCTTTCTTCGTTTAGCACGCGTTGATGATCGCGAAATTTACGAGACTCCTGCGGGAAAAGCGAGCAAGAAGAGACCCCGCAGCGAGTGACGTGAGGAACAAGCGAGGAGGCTCGCGACGCATGCGGAAAGCGAGTGAATTTCGCGATCATCAACAACCTCCAACAATGCTTTACACAAAGAAGGGGCGTCCCCCAGCCAGATTACCGCCCTTTGGGACAGCCCCTTTAGAAAGTTGTGGCGATGCGGCCGGCCCCCACAATGAACATCTACGGAATGACAGATTGCCTTTGATATGACCGAACGCGTTTTCCACCCCGATTTTTCTCCGGGCGTGAATTTGCGCGCCCCCGCCAGACCAAAGGATCTTTTTGGCCTTTGCTTTCGTACACCTCTCTTTCAATGGGCAGTCTGTACAGTCTATCTCAAGACATATTTTTCCGTGGAAACGATTCTGAGAAGCTTTGTCACGACCGTTAGAGCAAAATAAAACTCCTAAAATGATCCCAAGAAGTTTTATAAAGACCATTGAGAAAAATTTCTGCTTAAAAGGGGATTTTAGGCCAGCCCCTTAACCGATCGGCTCGAGCATGTTGCGGATTCTCAACGCGATCCTCAACTGAAGGTTGGTATCCGGATCTTTTAAACTTTTTCCAAGCAGCTCTTCACATTTTTCAATCCTGTAAACGACCGTATTGCGGTGGACATAGAGCCGCTTTGCCGTTTCGGAAATTTGGCAGTTCGTTTCCAGATAAACGGACAATGTGGCAAGCAGGGACTCCCGTTCATCGGATTTCATATGATAGAAGTTTTGAAGCGCGAATGCATAAAAATTTTCCAGATCTTGGCGCGGAATCAACCGCAACAGCGCCATCACGTCTTTTGTCAAATAAGTCTGGATGTAACCGGTTTTTTTCGATATCTCCCCCGATTTAAGGGCATCGGCCGCTTCTTTATAAGCATTTCGAACCTGCAGGAAAGAATGACTCAAATTGCTGATTCCGAACGAAATTGTATGTCCAAAATAAGCGGAGACTTTCTCTTGGATATACCGCAGCAGGTCTTCAATAGAAAAGCTTCCGTATTCCTGCACTTCATACAGCAGGATGCAGTAGTCTCCTTTTGTAAAAAAATGGGCTTTCGGATCCGTTTTCGCAACCTCATCCTCGATAAATTCATAAATCTCCTCCTGCTGCCTGAGATCGGCATGCCCACAACTGCCGTCGATTTTTCCGGCAACACAAATATACGACTGGTCATTGCGCAAGGAAAATTCAGCAGCGCGGTGGATCATTTCTTCCCGCGATGAAAAAGCCCCCTCGAGAAAATGCAGGAAAAAATCATTGCGGATGCTGCGCGCATGCTGCTTGATCGCCTGCTCTTTCATCAAAGCAAAAGAAATGACATTCATCGCCTGCTCTATAATCAGGGCGCTCAAATGGTCCGTTTTGTCCAGCTCCCCGTGGACCGCCAAAAAACCGATCTTTTTTTCGTTCATGTGCATCGGAAATAGCGTGTACGTCTGCCTTTCCGCTGCAGCCGAAAACATTAAAGGAGAGGATAAGGTTTCTGCCGGAAAATGGACGGGCAGGACGGTTTCCAGTGCGGAAAAAACGGCGCCGGCACCCGGATTACGTGCAATCACGTTTAAGTGCTGGTCGATACATTCAGAAGGGTGACGGATCATTTTCGACAGTTCATGGAGGAGCGGCCGGATGCCGTTTCCTTGCATAATGACATGCGTAAACCGCTTATGGGCCTCGAGGGCGATCGTTAATTCCTGGGCCGTTTTGTCCACGATGGCCCGTAATGTGAGGTCCACCACTTCCCCGAGCGCCAAGTCAAGCGGCAGTTCAATCACTGGGAAAGCCAACTGGTCGGCAAGATTAAGCGCATCTTTCGGGACTTCCTGCAAAAACCGTTTTGTTTTGATCCCCAGCGCAGCGCACCCCTTATCAGACATCGTCCTGATCAAATCCGCAAGTTTTTTCGGATCATCTTTAAAATGGTACGCGGTAGTGACCAGAAAAACATTCGGTTTTAAAAAATGGACAATATCAGGTGCATCCATCATATTGACCGTCTGGACTTCATGATCTTTTCCCGATTTTCCCGCGATGAGCGACATGCCGGCGAGCTTTGGAATCTCGAACAGTTCGTATACTTTCATGGGGACGCCTCCGATTTCCAAAATTTCTAATTTTGACTTATTGTACCACGAATTAGTGAACATGAACAAAAAACTTTGAAAATTTGTGCAGTATCCATAATGAACTTTTCCCGAACAGTCGGTAAACTTGATTTATCATAATTGTTTATGTTAGGAAAAATAACATTCAATGTGAAAGGAGTGGCCGGGAACGCCATGCTCGTCAATCCAATATCCGAAACAAATCAAATCAGTGCCATGATCGAGTGGCTTGCTTCATTCGGCAAAACAGAGAGCGGCGGGGTCACAAGGCTTTTGTACACCCCCGCCTGGAAGGAAGCACAGCAGGCCTTAAAAGCAAAAATGGAAGAAGAAGGGCTGCAAACGTATTTTGACAGCGTCGGCAATTTATTCGGGAGATTACAAGGAACGGAAAATAGCGGAACGATTTTAACCGGTTCGCATATCGACACGGTTGCGGAAGGCGGGAAATATGACGGCGCGTACGGCATTATCGCCGGATTCATTGCCGTTACAAGGCTGTTCCGGAAGTACGGCGCCCCGAAAAAAACGATCGAAATCGTTTCTTTGTGCGAGGAAGAAGGCAGCCGCTTTCCTTTAACATTTTGGGGCTCAAAAAATATTTGCGGCATCTACAATCTGAACGTCGCCAAAAAGATACAGGATACGGATGGCATTGCCTTTTTGGATGCCATGCGTGCCTCAGGATTTGACCCGCAACACTATACGCCTCCTGTCCGTCCGGATGTGAAAAAATTCGTGGAGCTTCATATTGAACAAGGCATGGTGCTGGAAAAAAATGAAAAAGCCATCGGGGTTGTGACGCACATCGTCGGGCAGCGGCGCTATACAGTCCGGATCAAAGGTGAAAGCAACCATGCCGGGACGACACCGATGCAGTTGCGGAAAGACGCGGTCAGCGCAGCCGCAGAATTTATTTCTTATTTAACAAGAAAGGCAAAAGAAACGGATCCCCGATTGGTTGCCACAGTCGGCCAAATCGATGTCAAGCCGAATGTCTCGAATGTCGTGGCGGGCGAGGTGGCGTTCAGCCTGGACGTCCGCCACCACCAATCGGAAGTCATCGAGCAATATTGCGAAGATATTTTTGCGGCATTTGAACGGGATGCCGCAAAAATGGGGGTTGGCGTGGCCGTGACGAAATGGCTGGATGCTGAACCGGTTGAACTGGACCGGGAACTGGCCGAGACGGCGCGGTCAATTGCAAAACAGCAAAAGATTGCTTTTCAGGATATAGTCAGCGGCGCCGGCCATGATTCGCAAATCTTCGGCCCGTTCTGCCCGACTTTGCTGTTATTTGTCCCGAGCCAAAACGGCATCAGCCATTCCCCGAAAGAATACACCGCCATCCGGGACTTGGAAACCGGTATCCTTTTATTGGAAAATATTTTATACAAGCTGGCTTATGAATAAGGAATCGGCGGCATGTGGATAAGGGGCGCCAGAAATTTTCAGAATGATATGTCCGCATTACGGCTCACGCAATATTTGCGGGAGATTACAGATGTGGCATTGCCGGCCGGTTCACGAAAAAAGCAGGGTTACGAAAAATGCACAAGTTACACGGCGTTCATTACTGACAAATTAGGTGTCGAATTGGAAATCCGGAAAATGGCACCGGCATTGCGGCCAAAACATTTTACACAAGTTGGGAGAGGATCATTTTGGCTTACACGGAATTATGTACTCCAAAAAGAATCATTATGACACCCGGCCCGGTTGAGGTCGACCCCCGGGTATTGCGGGCAATGAGCACACCGATCCTGGGGCAGTTCGATCCTGCTTTTACAGCGATCATGAACGAAGTAATGGAAATGCTCAGGCAGGTGTTCCAAACAAAAAACCACTGGGCGTTCCCGGTCGACGGCACTTCCCGCTCAGGGCTCGAAGCGGTATTATGCAGCATTCTTGAGCCGGGGGACCGCGTTCTTGTCCCGATTTACGGCAGATTCGGCCACTTGTTCGCGGAAATTTGCGAACGGTACGGCGCAGACGTCCACACGATCGAATGCCAGTGGGGAGAAGTATTCGAACCTGGCCGGGTCATTGCTGAAATGAAAAGGGTAAACCCGAAAGTGCTGGCAATGGTGCACGGCGAAACATCCACAGGAAGAATGCAGCCGCTTGAAGAAATCGGGAAGGCTTGCCGCGAACAAGGCGTCCTCCTTGTCGTCGATGCAGTCGCGTCCATCGGGGGTGTCGATGTCAAAACCGACGAATGGTTTATTGATGCCCTTGTTGCCGGAACACAAAAATGCCTGTCTGTCCCATCCGGCATGGCTCCGATCACGTACAACGAACGGGTCGAAAAAATCGTATTGGCGAGAAAAAAAGTGGAACGCGGGATCGCCACAGATGAAGACCACGCTTACACGAGAAGCATGCGCCCGATTGCCAGTAATTATTTTGATTTGGGAATGCTCCAGGATTATTGGAGCCCGCGCCGGTTGAACCACCATACAGAGGCTACTTCCATGATCTATGCATTAAGGGAGGGCTTGCGGCTTGTATTGGAAGAAGGCCTTAAAGCGCGGTTTTTGCGCCATAAATTGCATGAAAAAGCGCTCATCGCCGGGTTGGAAGCAATGGGCTTAACCTTATTCGGCAATCCGGCGCATAAGCTGCCTTGCGTGACATGCGTGGAAATTCCAAACGGGACGGACGGCGAATCGGTGCGCAGCATGCTCCTTGACGAATTCGGCATTGAAATTGCCTCTTCCTTCGGTCCGCTCCATGGAAAAATATGGCGGATCGGTACAATGGGGTACGGCTGCCGAAAAGATAATGTTCTTACACTATTAGGCGCATTGGAAGCGGTGCTGATCCGGCATGGTGTAAAGTTAAACCGCGGCGAAGGATTGCAGGCGGCACTGGATGTGTACGCAGCAGAAAAAACAAAATCCGTTGTGATGAATTGAGGTGGAAAAATGGCAAATTATGATCTTCTCCTGCGTAACGGTTTTATAGTGCTCCCGGATGAAGTGAAGCAGGCCGACATTGCCGTGATAGATGGAAAAATTGTCCGCATTGGCCCTAAAATACCCGGAAACGGCCAAAAAGAAATCGACGCAGCCGGCAAATATGTTTTTCCCGGGATGATTGATATCCATGTGCATTTTAACGAGCCGGGAAGGGAAGACTGGGAAGGTTTTGAAACCGGTTCAAAGATGATCGCTGCAGGCGGCGGCACTGTCTTTTTTGATATGCCATTAAACGGGATCCCCTCTACCGTAACGAAAGAGGCGCTGCTTCAGAAAGCGGAAATCGCTACGCAAAAATCCGTTACCGACTTCGGCTTATGGGGCGGGCTCGTGCCCGGGAATCTCGCTGATTTAAAAGATTTGGCCGAATCCGGCGTGATCGGTTTTAAAGCTTTTTTATCCGACTCCGGAAATCCGGAATTTGAACGCGCGGACGATTTTACCCTGTTAAACGGCATGAAAGAAATTGCCGCATTTGAGAAAATCCTTGCACTCCATTCCGAAAGCGCGGCGATTACGGATTGGTTAAAACAGCAAAAGGAGCAGCAAGGTGCGCTGAGTGCGGATGATTATTTGGAAACCCGCCCCGTGCTTGCGGAAGCCGAAGCCGTTGAACGGGCCATCACCTATGCGAAACTCACGGGCTGCGCCTTGCATTTCGTCCATATCAGCAGTGAAGCAGCCATTCAAAAAATTGAAGCGGCAAAGCAGGAAGGCGTGGATGTGACTGTCGAAACTTGCCCGCATTATTTATTGTTTACGCATGATGACCTTGACGAAAAAGGGGCGGTTGCGAAATGCGCACCGCCGCTCCGCCAACAAGAAGAGCAGGAGAAACTGATTCAACTCTTCATAGAAGGCAAGTTTGATATGATTGCTTCCGACCATTCCCCTTGCCCATATGCATTAAAAGATCCGGCCGTACACAGCCTTTTTGAAGCATGGGGCGGAATCAGCGGCGGCCAGTTTACCCTTCTCTCTGCCATTGAGCTGGCCAAAAAACACGACATTCCGCTTACTAATGTGGCAAAATGGACGGCCGAAAACCCGGCGAAACGGTTCGGCCTTTCCGGAAAAGGCAGCATCGCGGAAGGAAAGGATGCGGATTTTGCTGTTGTTGCCCTTGACGAAACGTTTACGGTGTCGGAAGAAAACTTTTTTGCCAAACATAAACAAAGCCTTTATACCGGGCATACGTTTCCTTGCAAAATCAGC
This sequence comes from Weizmannia acidilactici, assembly GCF_008974225.1. NCBI lineage: Bacteria > Bacillati > Bacillota > Bacilli > Caryophanales > Bacillaceae > Heyndrickxia > Weizmannia acidilactici. The sequence continues at coordinate 48,148 of NZ_BKZR01000019.1, forward strand.
ATGACCTTATCCAACGGCGAAGTGATTTATGAAGAGGGCCATTTTAAAGAGAGAAAAGGAAAATGGCTGGTTCCGCAGGAGTCTGCATTTATGAATCCGCGACAAAATTTTCACTCAATCTCGAAAAGTCGGCATGAAATCTAGTATAATAGGGCGATCATTCCATTTTAACCAATTCCACAATCAGGTGATTTTTTTTTAAATAAGAGTCTACAAATGAACGGATGATTGCCAGGTTTATTTTTAAAAACTGTAAAGAAAAGGGGCTGTCTCAAAACCCCCTTTTCATTTTTTCCATGAAGTGGTCTTTAGCAAGTTCAGCAGCCTTCTCTGGACCGTTTGCTCATAATTTTTTCTCCTGAAACGGCCTTCTCAGCTCTTAAGTGGTATCCCGTTCCTTAACAGATTTAATGAAATAAAATGGTTTTAATTTCATACGGTTTAAATGACAGTTCGGCGGCATCCGACTGTTGCGCAACCTTGCCATCTATTATATTTTCCAATAGATCCGTTTCTACCCATTGATGAAAAGCAAAAGTAGGGCGAAGCTTAACTTTTGTCTTTGAACCCGTAAATTCATGGATTCTGACAATCAGGCCGTCCCCGTCTTCCTGTTTTTTCACCGCATCAATAACAACATGCTCGCCATTTTCAATTTCAAAAAACGGCGTATGTCCAAAAGAAGTAATACCCTGCATTCCTAAAAGGGGATTGTTCAGTTCCCATGCGGCTTGTTCAACCCATCCATCCACAAAATCACCTTTGTGTGGAAGCAGGCTGTAGGTAAACGCATGTTCCCCGATGTCAGCTTCTGTGTCCGGATAAATCGCACCTTTTAGCAGCGTAATTCTCATCGTATGATCTTTTACATCATGCCCGTATTTACTGTCATTCAAAAGGCTAACGCCGTAATCTCTTTCCGACAAATCAACCCATTTGTGTGCCACAGATTCAAATCTCGCCATATCCCAGCTTGTATTCCAATGTGTCGGTCTTTTTACATTACCAAATTGAATGTCATAAGTTGCCTGAGTTGCACGGACATCAACCTCGAAAGCAGCTTTTAGTAGTTGTTGCCGTTCGTGCCAATCTACTTTTGTTTCAAAATCGATTCTCCGATTATCCCGATAGACTTTCATATATTGCACAATCCGGGATTTACCGAATTCGTAGGTAAATTGGATCACCGCATACAGTGCGTTTACTTCGATCATTTCAATAGATGAAGCCTTCAACTCTTTTTTCTTTTGGATATAATACAAATCAATATCCCAAGCATCAAAATTCATAGGTTTGTCTTCAAACAATTGGAGGATATTTCCTCTCCCACTTTCATCCAGGACATTCCTTTGATATTCCTTATCGTATATTTTTGTTAGTTGCCCTTCATTATTCCATTCAATATGATAAAACGGCGTTTCGATTCTTTTTTCCCTTGCCCTAAACGGGATTTCTTTTTGCCCATTTTCCGGGCCCGTGATAAACGAAATTTGTTTGCTTCCTAATGCAGGCAAACCGGTTAATTGAACTTCATAGCCTTCATTCGTTTTTACACTGTTTAACTTTTGTCCGTTCTCATCGAGAAAATAGCCTTCTTGGTGAACCGGTATCTTGACAATATCATTTCTTTCCCAGCCGGCGGTATTCATAAAAGTCCAGGAACAGCCGGATGCCTTAAACAATTTTTTTGCCATGTCTTCTTTTAATTCAGTGATGATTTTTAAAGCATTTGCGTAATCCTCTTTATTATCCTGATATACTTCATGTATAGAAGATCCCGGAATAATATCATGGAACTGGTTCCTTAAAATGATTTCCCAGCCGGCATGAAGCTTTTCAGCGGGATATTCCCAATTTGGCAATGTTTTGTACGCCCACGACTGCAGCAGTTCCATTTCCCGATAAGCAAATTCTAACCTTCTGTTCATTTTTTTAACATATGCCTGAGAAGTATAGGTCCCCCGGTGATATTCCAGGTAAAGCTCCCCATCCCATGTGTGAACATATTGATCTGTATCATTAATGGTTTCGTGAAGCTCCTCAAAAAAATCTTTAGCTTTTCCGGTTTTCACATACGGCAACCCCGGAATTTTATCCAACCGTCTCCGGTTTTCAAGCATATCTCGATTTACTCCGCCGCCCCCGTCCCCGTAACCGTAAGACAAAAGCAAATTTTGATTGATATTCTTATCGCGGTATCCGTCATAAATCCCTTTTACCGTACTCGGCTCAAGCAAACCGTTATACGTATAAAACCATGAACCCGTCCCAATATTCTCCGGTTCCGGTGTAGTGATAAAATGCGCCAATACTTCACTTCCATCAATTCCCCGCCAAATAAAAGTATCATGGGGCATCCGGTTGTATTGATTCCAGCTTATTTTCGTTGTCATAAATGTGTTGATGCCCGATTTTTTCAAGATTTGCGGTAATGCCCAGGAATAGCCGAATACATCCGGGAGCCATAAATAATGGATATCCTGATTGAATTCTTTTTTGATGAAACGGCTGCCGTGGAGAATCTGGCGGACAAAGGATTCACCGGACGGAATATTACAGTCCGCCTCGAGCCACATGGCACCGTCTATTTCCCATTTCCCCTCTTTAACTTTCGATTTAATTTTTTCAAAAATTTCCGGATAATCTTCTTTTATAAATTTGTAGAGTTGCGGCTGTGTTTGCAGGAAAACATAATCCGGGTATTTTTCCATCAGGCGCAAAACGGTGGAAAACGAACGTGCCGCTTTTTCCCTTGTATGTTTCAGCCGCCACAGCCAGGCCACATCAATATGGGTGTGCCCAATTGCTGTAATATTCACAGAAGTATTCTTTTCCATCGAGGACAATTCTGCCGTTAACACTTCATTTGCCTTTTCACAAGATTGATAGAATATTTCAGAACCCGGATAGGACCAGTCTATTTCCCGGAAAGCCCTTTCCAAAGCATTTAATAGCCGCACGCTTTCGGGCAGATTCGGATCGATGGCTTCGACCGTTTTTAACATATTATTTGACGTGTAATACAAATCATCCACCGTAGGATTCAAAATAGCACAATCCCCGTATTTGAACTGGTGTCTCATAATTTTCTGCGGTCCCCCGCCCTCAAGGCCCGACCAAAGTTTTAAAGCCAGTTCAATCTTTTTGCCAAAATACTGTTCGTCCAGAAAAACTTCTTTATGATTTGAATCCACACCTTGATAGGGTTCACCGTTTATAAATAACAATGATTCAAAACCGGAGTTATGACCCCCGCCTGTTTTTCCAAAATCAAATAAAAGAACCAGTTCTTTTCCCCTGCAGTCCGGAACTTGAAATTCAGCCCGAAGCCAGAGATACTTGTCTCTTCCCTCCCAATATTCCCCCATTTTCAAGTGTTCCCATGATTCGTCTATTTCAGGAGGATATTTCAACGATTTTGTCGGATCCTCTTTCTTTAACCAGCCTGTAACCGGCGTCCGTTCCATATAACGGTAAGGCTCTAATTCTTTTATTCTGGCTTTCAATTTTTCTTTAAAAAAAAACATTTCCTTCACTCCCCTTTGTTAAATCAACCTTTTGTGGCGCCGCCCAAACTAAATCCTTTCGACATATAGCTTTGAGAAAATGCATAGAACACAACAACAGGAATGGTGTAAAGCACCGAAAATGCAGCAAGCCTTCCATAGTTGACCATTCCGAAATTCCCAAAAAACTGAAAGATCGTAACAGATGCGGGCATTTTTTCAGGTGTTTGAATGAGGATATACGGAACAAAAAAGTTTCCCCAGCTTCCTGCAAAAGTAAAAATCCCTACTGTAAAAATGCCCGGCAACATTAATGGTGCTACAATGGACCTGATCCCTCTCAATGTGGATGCACCGTCAACCCAAGCTGATTCTTCCAGTTCGATCGGCACAGAATCCATGAAATTCTTCATCATCCATATGCCGTACGGGAGTGAAGACGCGGTGAGAAACAATGTTGTAGCGATCAATGAATCCTGCAGCTTTAACGTCAAAAATAATTGATAGACCGGTACCATAACCGCTGTGATCGGTAAAGAAGTCAGAAAAAGAATCGTCATCATAAAAGATTTTTTATATTTTAAAGTATAGCGGGATAAAGGGTAGGCTGCAATAATGCATAAGAACACCACCAGCAAAGCCTGCCCGCCGGAGATGAAAAACCCAATGACAAATGAACGCATCAGTCCCGGATCCGTTAAAATGGAGTTGAAGTTTTGGAAAGTCACTTTTTCCGGAACTTTCAAAGCCTGAATGGCATTCGGGTCTACTGAAGCAAACAGCATCCATAATAGAGGCAGCAGAAAGAGAATGCCTAAAATGCTTAAGATCAGATAATGAATGGCTATCTCGAAGCGATGACTACGTTTTGCCATAATGATCGCCTACACTTTCATCTTTAAAGTTTTCATATACAACAAACTCGCCACAACGCCGATTAATAATAGCGTCAAAGATATGGCTGTGCCGTAACCAAGCTGATAACTTACAAAAGCCTGTTTATACATAAGCACCGGCAAGGTCATCGTAGCATTTCCAGGGCCCCCGCCTGTCATCGTATAGATTAGCGTGAAAACCCCTAGCGTCTGGAGTGTTACAAGCATCATATTGGTAGCAATCGTCCCTTTTACCATCGGAATCGTAACTTTCGTGATCACTTTCCATTTTGAAGCACCGTCAATGATCGCTGCTTCTTCTATTTCTTTCGGAATATCATCGAGTGCGGCCTGAAAAACCATCATGGAAAAAGCGGTCCCCCGCCAAATATTTGCAATGATGACACTAATCATTGGGAAAGTGAATAACCAGGCAATTGGCTTAAAATGAAACAATTCAATTAACTGATTCAATGTACCATTATCGCCCAAAAATGCCACCCAGCAGAAAGACACAACCACTTCAGGGGTTACCCATGCCGCAATAATGATCAATCCGATGATTTGCCGAAACAATTTGTTCTTTTCTTTCATCAGAAATGCAATGAAGAAGCCGAAGAAGCATTGCCCAATAATAGCGGAAAAAAACAGAAAAATAATTGTCTTGTAAATGCTGCTTCTAAATTGCGGGTCTTCAAAAATATTTACAAAATTCTGAAATCCAACAAATTCCAATTTGCTTGCTGCGGATCCTGTCAAAGATAAATTTGTAAAGGAAAAAAAGATGGTCAGCAGCATTGGTGTGATAAAAAACAGGAGCAATAGAACCCACGATGGTGCCAAGAAAAAAACAGATTTTAAACCATCATTTCTTTTCCTCGTTATCTGCTTTACCTGATGTTTTGCCTCCTGATACTGCATTGCCATTTTGCCACCCCGATTCATAGTCCGAAGTTTTTTGAGAAAGGAGCAGATGTTGCGTCCATTCTACTCCTTTCCAATATGACTTATCGCGTAATGACATTGTCCGATCCTACAATTCGTGTTACATTCTTCTTAAATGTTTGGGCTGCTTTTTTAGGTGTTGCTTTTCCGCTAGCAACCGATTCGACCATACTCTGGATTTCTGTAGAAACATTTGGATACTTGTCATTCGCCGGTCTGAAATGCCCGTTTTTCAAATATTTGGTAGCTTCAGGAATAAAGGTTCTGTTTTTGTAAGCAGGCATAGCAGCCGAATCGGAACGTACTGTTAAGTTTCCTTCAGAAATGGCTCTGGCCGCCTGGTTTTCTTTACTTCCCAATGCTTTAATGACCTTCCATGCTGCGTCATGATGCTGTGATTTAGCCGGAATTGCCCAGGTCCATCCCCCGACCATTGTCGTGGTGCCCGGTTTTTGCCCGTACTGTGTCGGCATTGCGGCAAACCCGAATACTTTATCTACATTTTTAATCGGAACCGCACCATCAGGTTTATAGTTTCCTAAATTCCAATAGCCGTCTAAAATAATTCCCGCTTTTCCTTTCGGCAGTTTATCTTGAAACATAACAGAACCATAATTACTATTCATCGCGATTGATAAAGGAGGACCTAATTTCTTCTTATTAAATACTTCATCTATAAATTTCAAAGAATCATTGATTCCCTTACTTGAAACAATCCACTTTTTGATGTTATCGTCGTACAATGTATCATTTGTTCCATAGAGCAGCATTTCAAACGTCTGCATCGAAACCGATTCGCCATTTGCCTTTGCTACCCCCATTGATAATGGCACAACATCCGGAAGTTTTTTCTTAATCGTTTCTGCTACAGTGATGATGTCATCCCAATTTTTTGGCTGCCAATTTGTCGGCAATCCTGCTTTTTTAAATACACTCTTGTTATACCAAAGTCCCCTCGAATCAGATGTTCCAGGTATCGCATAATAGCTCCCGTTCTGTGCTCTGGAACCCGCTTTTAAGTTTTCTTCATATTTGCTCCATTCATCCCAGGATTTCAAATAGTGATCAAGCTTTAATAAATAGCCTGCGTTTGCATCCGAATTTAACATGAATGAATCCTCCGCCACGACGTCCGGAGCTGTACTGCTTGACTTCATCGCAAGCGCAACCTTTGAGAAATAATCTCCTTCACTTGCCTGGATCGGGCTCAAAACAATTTTAATATCAGGGTTTTCTTTCTCAAATTTAGGAATAAAAGTTTTCGTCAGGAATTGTTTTAGGTTGTCATGCTCCCCCTGGTCTCTCCATGTAATTTTTATTTCTGTTTTTCCACTGCCGGATCCTGATGATTTTGAACTTAAACAACCGGATAAAACAACCATTAAAACAAGAATTGCACAAAACAAAACATTTCTTACCCGCTTCATTTTTTTCATTTTTAAAGCCCCCCGGTTAGTTTTATGCTTTAGACATCACAGCAGTGCACCATTTGATTAACGATTCCGGCAAACATTTCAAGGCACTCCCACCATAAGATCCCCCCTTTTCGTTTTAAAGCGCTTACATTATGTTTTTATATTAATATGTATAGATTGACATGTC
>NZ_BKZR01000020.1:0-54368 GCF_008974225.1 Weizmannia acidilactici
ATCATTCGCCGAAGTTGCGAATGATGTTTTCTTAAGCCCGGACCCCTTCATCCAATTCCTGCAGGAGCCTCCGGTATTGTATGTACATGGCAACACGCCACGGAAGAATCATGCCGAACGCAAGCAGGAAAAACATGCCGCTCAGCTGGCCGACCTGAATCGTTGAGCTGAGGAACACTTTCATCAGCAGGCGGATCAAAAGGAGCCCGATCAGGATAAACGGAAATGCTTTGGAACGTTTTAAGTAAATATCCCCGTCACGCACTTCAAAACGGGATGTTTTGATTAAAAAAATCGAGAAAAACATCCCCATCACAAAGGCTTCCAATACTTCCTGGGAAGTCACCCGGAAATAAGGAACCGTAAACATTAGCGCCCCAGTACTCATAAAAATCGGAGGCAAAATAATTTTTTTTGCGGAAACCGGTTTGTTCTGCCCTTTCAGTCGGACAAAAATCACCAAAGACCCCATCAAAATCGCAATCACAAACGAAATGATAATGCCTTCCATGCTTCAACCCTCTTTAAAGTCGAATTTTTTACGATATAAAATATTGATACGATAAACATATGCTTTCTTATGCCTATATTCAACCATAAAAACGGGTATTTTGTCCAGACGGAAAGCCTGGTTCCGCCCCCTCTCACAGCGCTGGCTTCAATTCAGCACACGATCAACCGCTTCCAAAACGCGCACTTCGTCAAAAGGTTTGACAATAAAGTCTTTTGCGCCGGACTCAATCGATTCAACAACCAATTTTTGCTGGCCGAGTGCGGAACAGATGATGATTTTCGCATCCGGAAACTCGCGGATAATCGCTTTGACCGCTTCAATGCCTGTCATTTCAGGCATGGTGATATCCATCGTCACTACATCGGGTTTTAATTCACGGTACAATTCAATGGCCCGCTGCCCGTTTTCCGCCTCGCCTACAACAGTGTGACCGCCGTTTTCCAGCATTTTAGCCAAAGTCATTCTCATAAATTTTGCATCATCAACGATTAAAATACTTGCCATTGGACGTGTTCCTCCTCTTCATCTAAAAACCTTGAAATCCCCCAAATAAGGCACTGATATAACCGGAGATGACGGCCATCCAGTCAAAAAAGAGCAGGATCCCGGCAGCCGCCATCACAAATCCGCTGATTTTTACGAGTTTCGCACTGTATTTCTGCATCCACCCTAGGCGGCCGATAAAAAAGGCCAGTATCAAAAAAGGAATGGAAAAGCCGAACACATACGCAGCCATATAAACGGAGGCGGAAGCCGGGTTCGCCACCGCCAGCGCCAAAACAGAAGCCAAAATCGGGCCAGTGCACGGCGTCCATCCTGCGGCAAACACGAGGCCGACCAGAAAAGATCCGGCGAGCCCGAGTGGCCGTTTTTTTATATCAAACCGATAAGCTTTCATGAATATCCGCGGCTGAAAAACCCCGGCAGCCACCAGCCCGAAAAATATGAGAAAAATTGCGCCGAGCTGCCGGATCAAGTCCCCGTAAGTGATAAACATATTCCCGATCCATGAAGCCCCGAATCCCAAGGCAATAAAAACAACGGAAAATCCTGCCAAAAAACATGCGGTATGCGCGATGCTCCTCCACTTCCGCATCGCATGCCCCGCCTTTAACTGGCCGACAGAGGCACCCGTTATGTAAGAAACAAACGCGGGATAGAGCGGCAAACAGCAAGGCGAAATAAAACTCATAAAGCCTGCCCCGAAAGACAACCATACTGTTATATCAGCCATTGGTCCACTCCTTGTTCCGGCATAGATTCATTTTAACAAAAAAAGAGCCGTTTGATGAAAAAAAGTTACCAGAAGGCGGAAAATCCGCACGCCGTTTGATCGAAAGGGAATCGCAGGAAAACGTCCCGGGGGTTGGCCAAAAATGGCGGATAAACTCAAAAACCACCTTTTCTGTGTGGAATCTTGGCAGAAAAAGTGGTTTATAAATTCGTGCGAAGTTGTACAGTGGAATAGATATCCCACAAAAGCCGGCAATCCAGCTTACAATTTCATTTGTTTATTCATAGCATTCATCATTTGATTGATTTTCTTTTGTGACGGCTTCATGCCCATTTGCATCATCATCATTTTCAACATTTGTTCGTTAATTGGCGGATTTTTCTTCAGGTAATTCATCATATATTTACGTGCGATGAAAAAACCGATCGCAATGCCGACCAAAAGGGCAATAAGGGCTACGAGAATAAAAACCCAAGTCATAGTATACCTCCTTCACTCACATACAGTGTACTAAATCCTCTTGAATTATACAATACTTCTTTGCCGCCTCACACGAATTTTCTTTCTTTCACCGGCTTGATCCAACCGAACCGTTTATTGTCGTAATCGATTGCAAGAAGATTGCCGTTGAATTTCCTTAAAGTTTCAAATATAGCTGTTTCCGTATCATAGCTGCCGGATGCATGGAGGCGAAGCAGCCTTTGCTCAATATTTACTTCGGCATACTGGCCCTTTTTGTTTGAGATCAGCCGGTAAGCGCCGTTTTCATATACCATTTCATTTTGATTGGGAAATATCTGCTGCAAGACATGTTGCACGGACAAAAGCGGAATCGGTTTCGTAATATAATCGATCTGCTGGCGGATAACGTTTTTTAATCTGCCGGTCACGCTGGAATATTGATTGAACAGATCAAAAAACATGCGTTCCCTGCCGTAATAATACTGCGCAATTTCTTCTTCAATTAAATAAATATAATAAGTCCGCATGCATGCATCACTCCCAACGTCATTATTACCCTTACTATAATGGAAAAGCCTCAAAAAAGTTGTCGTACGGTGTTATAAAATTCTGTAAGTTGTGTCGAAAATAACACCGTTAACGGTTTTTACACCCTGCAAACACAAAAATGAGCCTGCCATTTGCGGAAATCCGCATCAAGCAGGCTCTTATTTTATCGATTATAAATCCAATAGTTTTTTCGCGCGCGCAACGACATTTTCAACGGTGAACCCGTATTCTTTCACAACCGTATTGCCTTTTCCGCTCGCACCGAAAGTATCAATTGCCAAAATATCGCCTTCATCGCCGGTATATCTTTCCCATCCGAACGAGGAAGCCATTTCAATTGCAAGACGTTTCTTCACGGTTTTAGGCAGAACGGATTCTTTATATTCTTGGCTTTGCTGTTCGAAACGGTCCCAGGACGGCATGCTGACAACAGCTGCATCAATATTTTCTCCTGCCAACTGTTTCTGGGCCTCTACAGCCAGGTGGACTTCCGAGCCGCTGGCAAGCAAAAGGAGGTCGGCTGTTTCTTTTTGGGCCGGTGAAATGACATAAGCCCCTTTCGAAACGCCTTCCTGCGCTGTTTCGGCCGTTCCTATGATCGTTGGCAGCCCTTGCCGCGTCAAGACAAGTGCTGTCGGATGATCCTTGGATGTTAAAGCGAGGCGCCAAGCTGCCGCCGTTTCATTGCCATCAGCCGGACGAATGACGGACAAATTCGGCATTGCGCGCAGTGACGGAAGCTGTTCAACCGGTTCATGGGTCGGACCATCTTCCCCGACCGCAATGCTGTCATGCGTAAACACATACGTAACCGGGAGTCCCATGAGTGCAGCAAGCCGGATAGCCGGACGAAGGTAGTCCGAGAAAACAAAGAATGTGCCGCCGTAAACATGCACACCGCCGTGGAGGGCCATCCCGTTCAATGCCGCGCCCATCGCAAATTCGCGGACACCGAACCAGATATTGCGTCCTTCGTAAACATCCGGTAAATAATCTTTGTCTTCTTTCATACGGGTATTGTTAGAACCGGCCAAATCGGCAGAACCGCCGAATAATGACGGCAGCCGCTTCGCAACCGCATTAAGCACTTCCCCGCTTGATGCACGGCTCGCCAGCGTTTTCCCTTCTTCATAAACCGGAATCTCTTTATCCCAGCCTTCCGGAAGCTCCCCTTTGATGGCAAGCTTCAGCTCTGCGGCAAGTTCCGGATATTGTTGTTCATATTCAGCGAACAAAGACTGCCATTCTTTTTCCTTTTTCACGCCGTTTTCAATGACTAATTCGCGGAAACGGCTGTATACTTCATCCGGTACATAAAAGTCTTCCTCAAACGTCCATTTATACGCTTCTTTAGTCAGTTTCAGTTCTTCTTCCCCGAGCGGAGCGCCGTGGACGGCGGATTTACCAGATTTGTTAGGGGAACCGTACCCGATGATTGTTTTCACTTCAATCAGCGTCGGGCGGGTTGTATCGGCCTTGGCTGCTTCAATGGCTTTTGCAACGGCCCCGATGTCATTACCGTCTTCCACGCGCAAATATTGCCAGCCGTAAGCTTTAAATCTCCCTTCAACGCTTTCAGAGAACGACTTGTTTAATTCACCGTCAAGGGAAATATCATTGGAGTCATACAAGACAATGAGGCGGCCTAATTTTAAATGTCCAGCCAAAGATGCCGCCTCCGCGGAAACGCCCTCCATTAAGTCCCCGTCGCCGCAAAGCGCATATGTATAGTGGTCAATGACATGATAATTTTCTTTATTGTAAACTGCCGCCAGATGCCTTTCCGCCATCGCCATGCCGACCGCCATCGCAATGCCTTGTCCAAGCGGGCCGGTCGTTGCCTCAACGCCTTCTGTATGCCCAAATTCAGGATGGCCAGGGGTTTTGCTTCCGAATTGCCGGAAATTTTTAATTTCGTCCATGCTTAACGGATAGCCGGATAAATGAAGCAGGCTGTACAGCAGCATAGAACCGTGGCCGGCGGATAATACAAAGCGGTCCCGGTTAAACCAGTGCGGATTTTCAGGATTGTGGTTCATATACCTTGTCCAAAGCGTGTACGCCATCGGAGCAGCCCCCATCGGCAACCCGGGATGGCCCGATTTCGCTTTTTCAATGGCATCGATGGACAGCGTACGGATCGTCGTGATTGCCAGTTCATCCGTTTTATCAAACATCTTAATCATCCTTTCTCTCGGTGGTTACATTCCTATATTAAGGCAAGTTAAACCAATAACACAACTTTTTTACAGCTCTTACAGGCTTTCAGCGCAAAAAGGCTGGTATGCCCGCACACATTTATTTATGCAAAAAGCCCACTCAGGGGCCGTTAGTGCATTTTCCGCTTCATTTGAATGAGCTTGATTTTTTCCGGTGTGACGTCATTTCCGTCAGGGTCAAAGACGCGGACATTTTCGATTGTTTGTTTCATAGAAGAACGGAACGCCTGCAAATATTCGCTTCTCAATTTGGACTGTTCTTTTGCTTCCTCATCCGTCAGCCCGCCGTTTTTGGCTTTTCGCGCCAATTCATTAATCCTTGACATTTTGTCCTTAGAAAGCATCGTTTCTCTCCTTATCTTCATGTTTTTAAGTTATCTTACTAAAAAACGGGCGTGCCCGCAACGGATGTGCACCGGCAACACAGCCCTATTCCGAAAAACCCTTTTCCTCCATATATTCCTGGTATCTCCGGTGCACAGTTGCCTTTGAAACGCGGTAGCCGAATCCGCGCATAGTGGCGGCAATTTCCTGGAAAGTCAGACCATTTTCGCGCAAGTGGACGATTTCTTCAACCGGAACATCTTTCCTTTCCTTGCCGTGCACATTGCCGTGTCCCTTTAAATTTTTTTGCGGGCGGTAGCCTTTTTTTACTGCACGCTCCATGCCCCTCTTGATCTTTAAATTGTGAAGCTTCCGCTGGTACTCTTCCACCATGCTGACTATTTTCAATACCATGGAATCGGATTCCGACAGCTCCAATTCCCCGTTTTGGGCATAACAATATACTTTTACCCCTTTTTTATATAAAAAATGAATGAGTGCAATTTTTGCATTCCCCCGTCCGATACGCGTTTCATCCTGGACAAGCACCGCATCGATCCGATCGGCATCCAAAAGCTCGAGCAGGTCGAGCACACCTGGCCTGTCCAGGTCATATCCGCTCGCCCTGTCTTCGATCACGGCCGCCACTTCGAACCCGAGCCTTGCGGAAAGTTTTTCGAGCTCTTCCCGCTGCCTGTGCAGGGAAGTTTCTTGGCTCTCTTTATCCGTGCTTACTCTGCAATATAAAACGACTTTCATTTTCCCAATCTCCTGCTTCTTACTTAAATGCCATTTCATTTTCGTTTCCCGGCACGCCGTTTTTTTCAACCGGAATGACGATTTTTTCGCCGGCTTTGATCATATTCCCATCTATATCGTTATGGGCCTCCACCCAACGAATGAATTCCTCCCTGTTCATGGAACCGGCCTTGGCATACCGGTCAGCGATGTTCCAAAGTGTTTGCCCTTCCCCGACAACAATCTCCCTGCAGCTTGAACGGTCCTGCAGACTTGCAATCATATAAAAGCCTAAAATGAGTATTACAACTATTAAAATCATAACATAATTATACTGTTTCCATAACCGTGCCACCGCCATCACCCTTCCACGAATATTTGTTCGATGTTTGGATAATAAAATTATAAAACGAACATGTGTTTTAGTCAATAGTTTTTTCGAACTTATGTTTGTTTTTTCTTCTTCGGCGTGATATAATAATAGCAAATAATGGCACACCGCCGTTCGCAGGTGCGGCTGTAAGGATGTGCCGATCACAATTGAACGACGAGGTGGAATTTTATGACCAAACTATCAAAACGGCAACAGGATATATTAAATTTCATTAAGCAGGAAGTACGGACAAAAGGCTATCCCCCTTCCGTAAGGGAAATCGGCCAAGCTGTCGGCCTTGCTTCCAGTTCGACTGTGCACGGCCACCTCGCCAGGCTTGAAAGCAAGGGGCTGATCCGGCGCGACCCTACGAAGCCGAGGGCGATTGAGATTTTGGACCATGAAGAAGAAATTCCTCTTCAAAATGTTGTAAATGTGCCTGTTGTCGGGAAAGTCACTGCCGGCATCCCGATTACGGCAATTGAAAATATCGAGGAGTATTTCCCGCTGCCGGAACATCTTGTCCCTTCCGACGATTCTGTTTATATGTTGGAAGTCGAAGGCGAGAGCATGATTGATGCGGGCATTTTGGACGGTGATTACGTCATTGTCCGTTCCCAGCAGACCGCCGATAACGGGGATATCGTCGTCGCCATGACGGACGAAAATGAAGCAACCGTCAAAAGGTTTTTCAAAGAGAAAGACCATTTCAGGCTGCAGCCTGAAAACCCGACAATGGAACCGATCATTCTGAAAAATGTAACCATATTAGGTAAAGTCATCGGCCTGTACCGTCAAATGGTGCATTGAAGTAGAGAGAAGCAGTTTGTTTGCTGCTTCTTTTTTAATAGAGGATATGCGAGATTTAAAGATATTATGAATGCCGAAATACCGTAATGAGGTATATTTTTCCCAAAACATACTTGGGCAAGAAATTCTGCGGCTAGTACTGGTAAAACGAATTTTCTCGAATCATTAGTAAAATGTAACAAAAAAATAGTAAACAATCCCTTTGTTTAGGGTTATCCTAATATTGGGAGTTTTAATGAAGTTACTTTAAGCAAAGGACTGAGAAAAATGAACAACATTGTTGTTTACGCTTCCAAGCACGGGACGGTTGAGGGCATTGTCAGGTCTCTCTTAAGAAAATCGCCGGAAGAAATTTTATCCATTAATATTTTAAAAGAAGAACCGCCAAATCTCTCAGATTACAAAAACATCATGATCGGCGGATCCATTTATCTGGGAAAAATCCAGAAACCGCTTACCAAATTTATCAAACACCATTTGGACATCCTTTTGCAGAAGCGTGTCGGCCTCTTTTTATGCGCCGGCGAAACAGACCGCAAAAAAGTCATAGATGAATTTAACCATGCCTTTCCGGAAGCACTGCGGAAACACGCCGTAGCCAAAGAAGTGTTAGGATACGCATATAAGCTGGACGAAATGAACTTTTTAGAAAAAATGCTGGTTAAAAAAATGAGAGGCGTTACGGAAAATACGAGCGCGCTGAACGAAGAAGGCATTGAACGATTTTTCGATACGGTGTTTAAGTAGTGCCGATGCCGCCATTTTCCCCCGCATCTTCTTCCCCTTCCTTTCCATCGGTTGCCGGCCTGGACGTACGCCCGAATAAACGGGAATCGTCGGAAGCCGGCACCTTCCACCTCCATCTTTTTTTGCTGATTTAGCCAGCCCTTCCGGTTAACCAGCGGACCGGAAAACGAAGCAAATTTTCCGAGCGATGGATTTGCTGCGTTTCTTAAAGTTTTTAAAATGGTCAAGATTTGACCGCTTCTTTTTTTCGATACTGCTCCCTTATTTTTTCAAGGCGTTGCCGCAGGGCGGCGATATCTTCCGGGCTTTTTTCCTGCAATGCAGAACTGCCAAGGAAACTGTGCTCGAATTCCGAAAACCAGCTGGGAAGCACTTCTTTCCTCCGGATTCCAGAATGCCTCTGCCGCCGCTTTATAAATTCCAGCTGCAATGCACGCGCCTCCTCCACTGTTTGCACATTTTTCCCCGCCCAGTCCTTTAAGATCGTTTCACAGTATCTCCAGTTTGCTACGCCGTGTTCCACTGCAGTTTTCATCGCTTCTATCACGAGTTCCGCCGTTAATTCATCACACCATGTAAAAATTTTTTCGGCAATATAGGAACCAGCTGTTCCAAAGCCGTTTTGTTCATAAAACGCGATTACATTCTTTGTTTCCTCACCTTTTTCAAAAACGGGAAAGTGCTCTATTGAAGAAGAAGTAATCTTTGCCGTAGTCTCTGTAGTAATCTCTGAAGTAGTCTTTGGTATTGCACTTTCATCGTGAACGTTTGAGCGCTCATATTGAAAGCATGGGTTTTCATATTGATCGTTGGAATTTTCATTTTGAAAGTATGTATTTTCAACCTGATCGTCCGAACATTCATTTTGAAAGTTTGGATTTTCATCCTGATGGCCCGGATTTTCATTTTGAAATTCCGCTCCGTCATCATTAAAAACCGGCAGTTTGTAACCTTCCAAAACATAACCCAGTTTTGCGAGATCGCGCTGAATTTTGGTAAGGTTTACCCGGTATTGCATCGTTTTATCCCAACGGTATTTTGGGTTTATCCGTTTTGACAGCCAGCTTCGCTCGCACAGTTTGTCCAAATACCGGCGCATGGTGGCTCCCGAGTTTGTAATCATGCATTCTTTTGCCAGTTCATCCGCCTTTTTGTAAATCCAGCCGTATTGCAGTTCTAAGCAGGACAAATCAATGTTTTCCCTTATCATGCGCTTCTTTTCTTCCAAAATAAATTGATCGAAATCGGCAATTCTTTCCGACCAATAGAGCATCTGGTTCAGCACTATCATCCACTCTTCCCTCCCTGTATAATCACGATCCAATTATTATCCAGATTCCTATTTATAACTATACTATTTTTTGTAATAATAATTCAACTTACCAACAAGATTAAATGTTTCGGATTTATTTACTCTAAATCTTAGATTCTGATGCTTTCATAGCGTTCTCCTTCATATTTCGCGGTTTGCTCGTACTGCGAACTAAATTTCTCCTCTAACACACTTCCTGAAAGTTTCAAATATAACACTGTAATTTTTTCTTCTCATCTTTTTGTTCGTCACTTCCACACTTAGGACAAAATGTCGGTAATATTGATTTACATCATCAAAGGAGACTTGATATTCAAATAACGGCAGCTGCTTTTTAAAGTCTTCATTGTTTTCGCTCTCCTTCAAGGTTTCGGTCTTCACTAACTTTAAATTCACTGGTTATAAACGGAGACTCATACCTTTCTGGAATAAACGCTCACTTTGACTCATCTTCAATTTTTCTATATCTTTGATTAGCTGTCCAACTGTCGTTTTTTCACTCCATTCTGTAACAGTTTCGGATCGCCTTAAACATAGTTCTTAATACAATTTTAAAATTTTCCATGTTTAGCTATTTCGTACTTTTGTTTTTCAGAATATCATGTACTATCTTGTGAACAAGGTGGTGAGGTTAATTGTATATTAGACCAATAGTTTGTCGGCCAAAATATGTGATTCGAAATCGTTTTTTCCCTCGTGTCCAACCTATTATCCACCCATTAGTAGAAGTTAATCGTGTAAACGTCTTTACTGTTCCTAGACACTTTGTTAGACCTGTAAGAAGAAATGTTGTTACGTATAATCATTGTCCTAGACGTTATTGGTGATTTTCAATAAATGAAGCACTTTCTATTCTACTACACTTGCCCTTTTTCAAAGTAATTCCATGCTTTGCCCTTTCTCTTACGCCAAAACCGCATATTTTATAATATCTCCCGCAAAGAAGGTGATCATGATGTCAGATGGCGGATATGGCCACGGTTTTAATTTTGCTTTAATTGTAGTTCTGTTTATCCTACTGATTATTGTGGGAACATCTTACATGAGTGGCTACGGATACTAATCTTATAAAGATTAATTAGCCAACAACCTAACAGAGAAAATTAAATATTAAACCCTCCGTTCGGTTCACCTTTTTTACTGAAGCGTAAAATTCGCTTCTTTTTTCTTATTTGCAACAATACCCTTTTATACTTGCAGTTCTCCCTATTAACTAAAAGTTAACAAGACATTTCAAAAAAAGGAGCAAATAATCAGTGTAGCCTGAATCATTCATTGATTATAATTTGTATCTCCATCAACAATACACATTCAAATAGTTAATTTCAGGTCAGGTTTAATTCATACAGATGAATAATCTCCAGGTCGCTTTTTTCCAAAACGCCCGTGTATAACCAGTAATGACATACAGCCATTCAATCAGCATCAGTCGTTCAACCGGGATAAGAAAAGGCGAGGCCGCCGCTATGTAATGGACTGATGTCGATTTGAAAAATGGAACAATCAGCATTAACAAAACATTAGACTTTCAAGCAAAATCAAAAGAAGAGCCGTTTGGAGATCCAAAGACGTACAATTCCAAAAGAATGATTACGATCGGCAAAGGTCTGATCAACGATTTAACCTTCCATAAGAAATATCAAAACCAAAATAAACTTGCCCTGAATGAAATTTATCACCATGATCTAAACCCTTGCACTGCCGAAATGACGGTCATTTTATGCTGAAATCGAACCTTTTAAATGCATTATCACGGATATTAAAAAGGGCCGGGCTCCCTCCCCTTCCGATCCATTCTTTACGGCACACTCATGCAGTGCTGCAGCTCGAGGCCTGCGCTGATTTGAAGCATGTGCAGGAACGACTGGGACACGGAAGCATACAAATTACCGCCGATGTGTACGGCCATATATCGAAGAAAATCGAGAGAGAAAAAATGAACAGATTTGAGGACTATTACAACCGCAGCAAAAACTGAAATTTTTTTGGTCAAATTTTGGCCATAAGCTTATTGACGCATTTCAAAAATGGATTTGACCAAAATGTAAAAACCCCTCAAAGCCTTGCGCTTCAAGGGGTTACCTCTATTAATACATTTCGATGTACTGGTCGCGTTCCCATTGGTGCACTTGTGTGCGGAACATATCCCATTCAATCTCTTTTGCTTCCAGGAAGTGTTCGAGAATGTGGTCGCCAAGGGCTTCTGTCATCACTTCGTCGGATTTTAAGTTTTCAAGCGCCTGGAGCAGGGTTCCAGGAAGATCGATGATGCCAGCTTCTTCCCGTTCTTCTTTTGTCATAACATAAATATTGCGGTCAACCGGTGCAGGCGCCTGCAGTTTGTTTTTGATGCCGTCGAGCCCTGCTTTTAACAGCACAGCCATTGCCAAGTAAGGGTTGGCGGACGGGTCAACACTGCGTACTTCAACGCGTGTGCTTAAACCTCGGGAAGCCGGGATGCGCATGAGCGGGCTGCGGTTGCGTGCGGACCAAGCCACATAACAAGGGGCTTCATAACCAGGCACAAGCCGTTTATAAGAGTTTACAGTCGGGTTTGTGACAGCCGTGAAATTCGGTGCGTGCTTCATAATGCCGGCGATGAACTGGTAAGCTGTTTCGCTCAACTGCAGTTTTTCTTCACCCGGATCATAGAATGCATTTTCTTTCCCTTTAAAGAGCGAAAGGTTTGAGTGCATGCCGGAGCCGTTCACGCCGAACAGCGGTTTTGGCATGAATGTCGCATGCAGGCCGTGTTTGCGGGCGATTGTTTTTACCACAAGTTTAAATGTTTGGATATTATCACAGGCCGTTACGGCGTCGGCATATTTAAAGTCGATTTCATGCTGGCCAGGCGCCACTTCATGGTGGGAAGCTTCGATTTCAAAGCCCATTTCTTCCAGTTCCAGCACGATATCACGGCGGCAGTTTTCACCGAGGTCCGTCGGAGCGAGGTCAAAATAACCGCCATTATCATTCAGCTCGAGCGTAGGCTCATTTTTTTCATTCAGCTTAAAGAGGAAGAATTCCGGTTCAGGCCCAAGGTTAAATTGGGTATATCCAAGATCTTCCATTTCCTTCAAAACACGTTTCAAGTTATTGCGCGGATCGCCTGCAAACGGTGTGCCATCAGGATTGTAAATATCACAGATCAGGCGGGCAACTTTTCCTTTTTCGGCTGTCCAAGGGAAAATAACCCATGTATTATAATCCGGATATAAGTACATGTCGGACTCTTCAATCCGCACAAATCCTTCAATAGAAGATCCATCAAACATGATTTTATTATCAAGCGCTTTTTCTAGCTGGCTGAGCGGGATTTCAACGTTTTTGATCGTCCCTAAAATGTCCGTAAACTGCAGGCGGATAAATTTTACATTTTGCTCTTTAGCATCTTTAAGAATCTCTTCGCGTGTAAACTTTGGCATGAACAGTATTCCTCCCTTTATGCTTTAAAAATATATATCTAAGCTATAAAACTAGCTTCTAAACGAATTAATGAAAGAACCTCGATGCATCCGCCAGCCTGTAGCTCGGGCTTTGGAATCGGCCGGCCTGCAACAGTTCCTGGCGCAACCGCTTGCGGATTTCTTCGTCTGACACCTCATTTTTTACAAGGACCGGTTGAGGACCCGCTGCATGATGATCTTTCATTAGAAAGATTTTTTTGATGCCCGCGATGTTGATCCCCTGGTCCAGCAAATCTTTAATATCCAGAAGACGGTCGACATCGTTCAGCGAATAAAGGCGGCGGTTCCCTTCTGTTCTTGCAGGAGAAATGAGATCGTGTTCTTCGTAATAGCGGATTTGCCGGGCCGATAAATCCGTTAATTTCATGACGGTTCCGATCGGCAAAAGCGGCATCGAGCGCCGTATTTCTTTTCGACCCATATCGAACTCTCCTTTTCTTTATATTCCCACTATATTCGATGTAAGTTTTTTTGTCAATATAATGTTATAATATCTTACATATTTTTTCGTGAAATTTTTTTGTCTATAAGAATATCATGCCAACTTTTTGCGGATTTCAACCCATTCATCCACGTCCACACTTTCCTTGAGTGCTTCAAGTCTGGCAGCAAATTGCTCGTTGATGTCAAGTTTCGCTTCTGAGATCATCCGGCTGAATTCCCGTTCCAGCCAGGCGCGGAATGACGCGGAAAGCTTTTCCCCCTGCACTTCCAAATAATTTTGTGCAAGTGGTTCGAACATCGCCTGCAGTTCATCCTGCATGTCCGCTTTCTCGTTTTTCTCGAAAAAAGATTTTGCATTTTTAAAATGGCGGAATGTTTTTTCAAGCGGCTTTAAATCCGCTTCATGGAAAGCGGGCAGAAATTCCGGCGTTTCGTGTGCTGCCGCTTCAAATGCGCTGATTGATAAATCATCAAGCAGATTTTTTATCTGCACATTCCATTCCTGATTTATGGAAGCGATCAACTGTTTACAGTGCGCTTCAAGCCGGACGGTTGTTGCCCGCATTTCCTGCGCGAGGTCATAGCCGAGCGATCCCGCAAGTTCCACCAATGCCCCCCGCAGATCCCGGGATGATTTAATGACAGCCGGATTAAACGCTTCTTTGAAAAAATCAGGGAAGCGGTAAAATACGCGCTGTTTTACATAATACAGCAGTTCTTTCTGTTCCTGCGCGGCACTTTCAAGAAGCACAGACGGATTTGTTTCCTCAAGCAGGGCGGCTGCCTGTTGGCTTAATTGCTTCAGCTGTTCCCGCTTCACTTTTTTCATTTCCTTTGATTCATTTGCATCCGCAATGACGGCATCCACCATCTGTAGCCCGCGGTCCAATTCACTTTGCGCGGACAGAAGCACCATATTCAGCAGTTCGCGGTCCAAAAATTGGCGGAAGCCGGCTTCAAACGCCGGAAGCTGCGATTTTTCCGGCTGCCCCTCGAGTGCAAGGAGGCTTGAGACGCCGTAAAGACGCGGGTTGCGTATACCGAAATGCAGAAGTTGGCTTTCAACATAGGCCATCACTTCTTTATATTCTTCACCGGAAGATGCCAGATCAATCGCGTTCACGATAAAAAACATCTTATCCAGTTCAAAAGCATCTTTTACGCGCCCGAGCTGAATCAAAAATTCCCTGTCCGCCCGCGCAAACGCATGGTTGTAATAGGTAACAAAGAAGACGGCATCCGAATCTTTGATATATTCAAACGCCACACCGGTATGCCGCACATTGATCGAATCGGCCCCGGGCGTGTCGACAAGAGTGATGCCCATGCTTGTAAGCGGGCAGTCGTAATATAAATCGATCGATTCCACAAAGCATGATTGTGCTTCATTTGCGACAAACTGCCGGAATGTTTCCATGCCGGTTTTAAGTTTCATCCCCAATTGCGTCTGGAAACGCGTGTAACCTTTTCGGAAAGCATGCAAAAAAGACAAGTGGACTTTTTCTTTCGCCTTTTCCGTTTTGGAGGGCCATATTTTATCGATTTGCACGAGCGCCTCATCGAAAGAATTACAGCTTAGTTCGAAAACGGAAAGCGATTTTTGCAGGTCTTCAAGCATTTGCGCTTCCGTTTTCAGCTGGACGGCTGCCGTGCCGTGCGGGTGTTCTGCTTCCGGCGGGCAGATCCGGCAGATCGCGGCTGTCGTCGGGTTCGGCGAAACAGGCAGCGTTTTTTCGCCGATCAGCGCGTTGGCAAAAGATGATTTCCCGGCGCTGAAGGCCCCGAACAACGCGACGGTATAGCGCCGGTGTTTGAGACGCATGCTCTTGTTCCGTAGGTTTTCTGTATACCGTTTAAATCCTTGCTTGTTCCCAAGCAGGTCAATTGCTTGTTCCATTTTGGCGAGCACCGTATCCGAAGGCAAAACTGCGGCCTGTTCCCAGGATTCTGAAACTGTTTTTCCAGCCCCCGTCCCTGAGCCGGCCGCCGTTTCCGCTTCCCGTTCCCCACGGTAGACCCGGTAATGCGTTTTCTCCTGTCCCCATTCCTGTTCGATTTCGGCGAGCAGTTGCTCAGGATGGAGGGCCGGGGCATTCAGGCTGTTACGTTTTTCCGCCAGTTCCATTTTTATTTTTTCAAGGCCGCGGTATGCGTCCGCCAGTTCCCTTAAAGGCGCGGCCTCGCGGCGGAGTTTTTCGAGCTGTTCCGCCGTTTCCTTCCCGGCTTCTTCCAGCACACGCGCCTGCCAATTCTCCCATGCTTTGCGGGCCAAACGTTTGATTTGTTCGGAAACATTGTCGCAATAATGAAGGATGGCATCACCGGTGATGCGTGCGCCTTCCTTCACCTGCCCGGCAAGCAGCGTTTCGCTGAAATCCGCGGACAATGCCGAAGCCTCTTGTTCAAATGGGTGCGACCGGGCAAGGCCGAGCGTTTTTAAGGCACTTTGCGCAAGCGAACGGAGATGCCAGTCGATTTGTGCTTCCACACTGCTTTTGAGCGCGGCGTAAAAATCCTGGAGACGCTGTTTCCTCACTTCTTCCCTTTTTTTCTTTTTCGCAAAAAAACCAACCTGGAAATCTTTTTGCATGCTTTCCAAATACAGTCTCGCCTTTTCCCTCGTTTCAAACGGCATTAAATACGCGTTTTGCAAAAGCGCCTGAAGCGAACGATGTGCATCTGCCTCCCATTTTTCAAGGCGCGAGGACAGCGCCCTTTCTTCTTCTAGCCACCGCTGTTCGGCTTGGAACGTCTTTTCTTTATCCATATCCGGATATTTTTCCGCCACCGCTACATATTTTTCTTTTTGCTGCATCACCTGCTCTTCAAGCCATACAGCATGTTCCGCTTCGAGGACGCGCAAAGATGCTTCAACAGATCGTTCAAGCCGCGCATCTTTTTCGGAAACGGCGCGGCTGATCAGCTCCTTCAGCTCCCCGAACCCGTTATGCGGATGGCGGAGGTCTTTTAATGACGTGTAAAAAATGCCGCGCGGGTGCACATGCCATGAAGCAAATGCGTTTTCAACCCCCTTCCGGAAAGATGAAAACGGCAGCTCTTCTTCGCGGTGCTTGTCAATCTGGTTGACAATAAGGTAAAGCTCAAGGCCGTGATCGAGCAGTTCTTTTGTAAATGTAAAATTCAGCTCGGACTGGACATGGTTGTAGTCCATGACGTAAAAGACGAGATCGGCCAAATAGATCGCGGACTCGGTGGCGATGCGGTGGGCATCATCCGTTGAATCGACACCGGGCGTATCCATCACCGTCAGCCCTTTTGGCAAGTTTGAATCCGGCATGCTTATTTCGATTTCTTTGATATGCCCTTTTTTGCAATAATTTTTAACCACTTTAAAGTCATAAGGCGCGTGAAAAAACAGGGGCGCTTCCCCTTTTTCGTAAACAATGGCGTAGTCTTCCGCACCACTTTTTATTTTTACCAAATTGGCGCTTGTCGGAATCGGACTGGACGGCAATACGCGGCTGCCCAATAAAGCGTTGATCATCGTGGACTTGCCGGAGGAAAAATGTCCGCAAAACGCAATATAGAAGTCCTGCTGGCGCACTTTTTTCAACAGGCTTTTCGCTTTCTCCGCCCTATCTATATCCCCGTTTTGCCGAAAATGTTCAATTAAACCTAAAATGCGTGCTATTATCCCTTTGTTCCTCTCCTGTAGTTTGACCATATTTCCATACTCCCCTAGTTTTCGTGATAGCTTTATTTTAACGAATTTTTCGCCTTATTCATACTATATTAAACTAATTTTTTGCTCCGTACGAAAAATCAAGAGACGATGCGGGTAATGATCCAGAAAAAAAGCCATAATATAGGGGGAAAGATCGGGAGGTGATCGCAAATGGGTTTATTCAGCGCCATCTCTAACCGACAGTCGGTGCGACGTGAAAAATACCTTTCTGCGATGCGCGAAAAAACCAAGTGCCCGGATTGCGGCGGCCGCGGGTTTATAATGCCGGCTGCTTTCGAGTACATCTATCCTTTTGACTGCTCAGGCTGCAATGGAACAGGAACCTTAGCGGATTGGGAGTCGAATCAACTGTAACCATCCAAGCCTTGGGCGGTTTTTATCTGCTTTGTTTCATAAAATGTTAGTGGAAAACTTTTGGATCCAGCATGACGGCATCGTGCCAAAGTGTTATGACCATGGTATAAAGTTAGAAAAATAGATCTCAAGGGATGGGCTAGATGATTGAGAAAAAAGCTTGGCATATGAATGGTTTTCTCGGGATTTTAGCCATTATTGTGATAAGTCTGGCCGGGTTGATGCTGCTGTTTGGAGTTCGTTTTTAGGCCGGGGTTATCCTGCTTGCTGCCGCTTTATTGCTGGCGTCCGGAATCTCCGTCATCCAGCCGAACCAGGCGCTGGTTGTCACTTTTTTCGGCCACTACATCGGCAGCATTCGGGAAAGCGGCATATATATGACGGTGCCGCTCAGTTTCAGAAGAAGGGTTTCGTTGCGGGTACGGAATTTTAACAGCGCCAAATTAAAAGTCAATGATGTGGACGGCAATCCGATAGAAATCGCGGCCGTCATTGTGTTCCGGGTGATAGATTCAGCAAAAGCGGTGTTTGATGTCGAAAATTACGAAGAATTTGTAAAGATCCAGAGCGAAACAGCGCTGCGCCACGTTGCCACAAAATATCCTTATGACAACGCGGATGAAGAGGGCCTTTCGCTGCACGGAAACGGAGAAGAAGTGTCAGAACATTTAAAACAAGAGCTGCAGCCGCGCCTTGATGTGGCTGGGGTGGATGTGATAGAAGCACGGCTCACCCATCTTGCCTACTCTACAGAAATCGCGAGCGTCATGCTGCAGCGCCAGCAGGCTTCTGCAATTCTCGCCGCCCGCAAAAAAATCGTCGAAGGTGCAGTCGGCATGGCGCAGATGGCGATCGAACAGCTTGAAAAAGACGGGCTCAATCTTGATGAAGAACGGAAAATGGTGATGATTAACAATTTGATGGTTTCGATTGTCTCCGACCGGGCAGCCCAGCCGGTCATCAATACAGGGAATTTGAATTAGCGTGTGAAAAAAGGCTGAATCCGATCCGATTCAGCCTTTTTTCAATCAGAAAGCCTGTGTCCCCGCTTCTTTTACTTTTGCTTCCGCTTTTGCTTTTGACGGCACAATATGGAAGAAGATATTCAGCAAAATGGCGGTGAAACTTCCGGCGACAATGCCGCTTTGCGTCAGAAGCTGGAGGTTGCTTGGTAGATCCTTAAATATATCCGGAGCAACCGTTACCCCGAGCCCGATCCCGACCGAGCAGGCAATGATGAACAAGTTTTCGTTTTTCGTAAAATCGACTTTGCTCAACATCTTAATACCGGAAGCAATGACCATACCGAACATTGCGATCATCGCCCCGCCGAGCACAGAAGACGGGATAATCGTCGTCAGCGCGCCGAGTTTCGGAATCGTGCCGAATACAAGCAAAAATGTACCAACCAAATACATTATAGATTTCGATTTCACGCCGGATAATTGCACAAGGCCGACGTTTTGCGAAAAGGCGGTATACGGGAATGAGTTGAAAATCCCGCCAAGCATGACGGCAAGCCCCTCTGCCCGGTAACCCCGCGTTAGGTCGTTTTCATTGACAGGTTTTTTCGTAATATCGCTTAAAGCGAAATAGACGCCGGATGATTCGACGAGGCTCACCAAGGCAACCAAAATCATTGTAATTGTGGAACTCCATTCAAATGACGGCATGCCGAAATAAAACGGCTGGACGATATGCACCCATGACGCTTCAGCCACAGGGGCAAAGCTCACTTTTCCGAAAAAGGCGGCGGCAACCGTTCCGAATGCAAGCCCGATTAAAATCGAAATGGAGCGGATAAATCCTTTTGCAAAACGCTGTAAAAGGACAATGACAAGCAGCGTGCCGAACGAGAGCGCAATATTGGAAATTGAACCGAAATCTTTGCTGCCCTGTCCGCCAGCCATATCGTTCATGGCAACCGGAATAAGCGTCACACCGATAATCGTTACGACTGATCCGGTGACAACCGGCGGGAAAAAGCGTGCGAGTTTGCTGAAAAATTTGCTGATGATGATGACAAACAGGCCAGAAGCAATGATCGCGCCATAAATGGCCGAAACGCCGAACTGCTTACCAATTGCGATCATCGGGCCGACCGCAGTAAAAGTGCAGCCAAGGACAATCGGAAGGCCGATGCCGAAAAATCTGTTTTTCCATACTTGTAAGAGTGTTGCAATGCCGGACATGAAAATATCGACCGAAACAAGATAGGTCAACTGCTTGCTGTTCATCCCAAGCGAGCTGCCAACAATAATCGGGACAATGACGGCCCCTGCATACATTGCAAGCACATGCTGGATCGCGAGAACGGTCGTTTTTGCCTTGTTCGATTTCAATTTGCATACGCCTCCTCTAAAAACGAAACCGTGCCGTTTTTAAGCGACTGGATCACGGCCAGAGACTCAACGCGGATCCCCCGGCTGCGGAGCCTTTCCCCGCCCGGCTGGAACGCTTTTTCAATAACAATGCCGATGCCCGATAAATTCGCGCCCGCCTGTTTTACAATATCGATCAATCCTTCCGCCGCCTGCCCGTATGCAAGAAAATCATCAATGATGAGCACCTTGTCACGGTTTGTTAAAAAGGCGCGCGAAACGATAATTTCATGAGTTGTATTTTTTGTAAACGAATGGACAGTTGCGGTGTAGACATCCGCGCTTTGCGTCAGCGGTTTTTTTTTCCGCGCAAACACCATTGGCACTTTTAATTCGAGCGCAGCCATCAAAGCCGGCGAAATGCCGGATGATTCAAGCGTCAAAATTTTGGTGACGCCGTCCTTTCTAAACAACCGGGCAAATTCTTCCCCCATTTTTTTCATCAATACCGGGTCGACCTGGTGGTTTAAAAACGAGTCCACCTTTAAGACCTGGTCCGAGAGTACGAGGCCGTCCTGTTTAATTTTCTCCTGCAATGCTTTCAATCTTACTCCTCCTCTTCGCCTTCCCTGCTGAATCACTTTGCTGAAATAATCCGGCCTTTGGGAAAAGAAAAAAGCCCAAAGGCCGCTGCACCCACATACATGGAGTAAGCAACGCCCTTTGCGCTTTTATATGCAAAAAGGAATCAGAACATCTTAAAATTAAGAAGTCCGCATTGCCCACCCATAGTCAGGCCATTTACGGTGGCCTGGTAGAAACTTGCGTGCCGTATTCCCGCGATTATATGAGTGAATGCCGAATTAAAATGTATCCGTATTATAGCATTGTTCGGCAAATTTGAAAAGTTCCCGACAAAAAGAAGGAATATTTTCAATTTATTACTGTAACCGGTACACGTCCGTGAATTTTTCTGTTAAATAATCAATCAAATATTGGGCATTGAGCTCTTCTCCTGTGGCATCACGCAAAATTTCCGCCGGTTTTTTCATTTTGCCGAACCGATGGACATGCTCTGTGAGCCACTCTCGGATTGGTTGCAGGTCGCCTTTTGCAACAAGTCCGTCAAAATCAGGTAAATCTTTCAGCATCGCTTGCTTAAACTGGGCGGCGTACATCATGCCGAGCGCATAAGACGGAAAATAGCCGAAATCCCCGCCGGCCCAGTGCACATCCTGGAGCACGCCTTCCCCGTCGTTTTGCGGCCGGACGCCCAAATATTCCCCATATTTCTCATTCCAAATTACAGGCAGGTCTTTCACACTGATTTCATCGTTGAACAGCGCTTTTTCGATTTCGTACCTGACCATTATATGAAGCGAATACGTCAGCATATCGGCTTCAATCCGGATGAGGGAAGGTTTCGCTTCGTTTACTGCCCGGTAAAATTCCCCCAAAGGCACATCGTCAAACTGCCCGGAAGCGTACTGCTTCAACAGTGCGTAATTTTTCTTCCAAAACGCGTATGAGCGGCCGATGATGTTTTCGTAAAACAGTGACTGCGATTCATGAATCCCCATCGAAGCCCCTTCGGCAAGCGGCGTGCCTGAAAGCCCTTTTGAAATATGCTGCTCGTAGAGGGCATGGCCGCCTTCGTGCATGACACCGAAAACGTCGACGCGCCAGTCTTTTTCATCGTAACGCGTCGTGATCCGCACGTCTCCCTGGTTGATGCAGGTTGCAAACGGATGCACCGTTTCATCCAGCCGGCCGGCATTGAAGTCAAAGCCCATTTGTTCCAAAATTTTCAAGGTGAAAGCTTTTTGCTTTTCTTTCGGGAACGTTTTAAAAAGAAAATCGGTGCGCGGCTTTTCTTTGGAAGCGTTAATTTTATGTACGAGCGGCACAATCGCTTCTTTTACCTGTTGGAAAACTTTATCAAGCACATCCACTGTGATGCCCGGTTCATACAAATCCAATAAGGTATTGTACGGATTGCCATCATATCCCCAGTACTGGACAAATTTCTTTTTGTACCCGACAATTTGTTCAAGATACGGCCTGAAAAGGTTGAAGTCGGCCTTCGCCTTTGCTTCTTCCCAAACGCTTTCCGCTTTTGAAACGAGCACTGTGTATGCCTCGTAATCTGCCGGCGGAATTTTTTTGCTGCGTTCGTATTGTTTTTTGCACTCTTCCAATGTTTTGGCGGTTACTTCCGACAGGTTGCCTTTGTACGGCATGAGCCTTTCGATTAATTCCCCCATCTCTTTCGATGTCTGCATGGCAAACACTTCACCCGATAAAACGCCGATCACTTCCGCGCGCTGCTCCACGCC
This sequence comes from Weizmannia acidilactici, assembly GCF_008974225.1. Lineage (NCBI taxonomy): Bacteria > Bacillati > Bacillota > Bacilli > Caryophanales > Bacillaceae > Heyndrickxia > Weizmannia acidilactici. The sequence continues at coordinate 21,911 of NZ_BKZR01000020.1, forward strand.
CTTTTTAGGCGCGCCAGTCCGCAAATCCCAGTAAATCAATGCGAGCGCCTCTTCGTATGTTTTGATTTTTTTAACGTACTGCAAAAACGTCTTTTCCAGTTCTTCAATTGGCCCCACTGCCATAATCATGCCTCCCATCCAATGATTCTAATTCCCATCTTACCATTTTGTTTAGAATAAACACAAACAGAAAAAGCAGCGCTAAATTGTTTGCGCTGCTTTAAACGGTCACTCTTCCTTTTTCCTTGGCGGTCTCAGCCCCCAAAACTGGTAAAGGTCGGTGCGGATCGATCCGTTGTACAATTTTCTTTTTTTCGTTGCTTTTTTGCCGTAAACATGCTCAAAATTTTCAAACGAAGTGAGGATGTAAACGGACCACGTCTTCAGTTTTGAAAAGGCCCGCCCCATGTCGCGGTACATTTTCTCGACTTCCTCGCGTTCCCCGATCCGCTCCCCGTACGGCGGGTTGCCGAGAATGACGCCGTATTCCTCCTTCGCCGTAAAGTCGGCCACCTGCATCTGTTTAAAACGGACGATGCCTGTGAGACCCGCTTCATCGGCATTTTGCTGTGCAATCCCAACCATTTTGTGGTCAATGTCGGAACCAATAATGTCAAGCGGCTGATCATACCGGGCCAGGTCTTCCGCTTCCTCGCGTGCCCTCCTCCAAACGGTTTCATCCATCCACGGCCACGTTTCGCTTAAAAATTCGCGGTTAAAACCCGGGGCGATGTTTTGGCCGATCAGAGCGGCTTCAATTGGAATCGTACCGGATCCGCAAAACGGGTCGCGGAACGGGCGGTCCGGATGCCAGTTTGTCAATTGGATCATTGCCGCGGCAAGCGTTTCTTTAATCGGGGCCTGTCCCTGCGCCGCACGGTACCCACGTTTATGCAACCCCGCGCCGCTCGTATCAATGGTGATCGTTGCGATGTCTTTCAACAAAGCGACTTCGATTTTATAAAGCGGCCCGTTTTCGCTAAACCAGCTGACTCCCCTGTAACGGGATTTCAGCCGTTCGACAATCGCTTTTTTGACGATGGCCTGGCAGTCCGGCACACTGAACAGCTTCGATTTGACCGATTTTCCCGTGACAGGGAATTCCGCATCTTGCGGAAGATAATCTTCCCAAGGAACCGCTTTTGTCTGTTCGAACAGTTCATCAAACGTCTCCGCCTTAAACTCCGCCGCTTTGATTTTCACGCGGTCCGCACACCTCAGCCAAAGATTGGCGCGGGCAATTGCCGATTCATCGCCGGAAAATTCGATCTTCCCGTTCTCCACCGTGCAGTCATACCCGAGCGCCCGTACTTCTTTTGCGACAAGGGCTTCAATCCCCATCGCGCTCGTTGCGATCAAATGAAAATCAGACATTGTTCCACCCGTCCTTTTTTATGTAGATTGTAAAGGAAATATTACTGCCAGTCACCACGCTGCACGCCTGCGAAAGGGATTTCGAGGATGTATTGTGGCACGCCATTTATGTATAAAAAAGGCCGGGCACCGACGGTATTCGATTTCCACCATATACCGCGGCGCCGGGCCCATTACCCACTAATCCAGCCAGAATAACGTTTTGTAAGCCATGTTCTGTACCTTTGTACTGCAAACGATGTGGCGGCATCTCGTACGAAGGCGGTAATCATCTATCTACAAGCATCACGCTTGTCCCTTTCCCCGTTCATTTCCTCGGAAAGGGTGCCTCTACCATCATTTGAGTTACTCGCTTGCGGGGTTTACCTCGTTCCACCTTTACAGTTTCCCGTAAAGCTCCGTCACTGTGGCACTTTCAAGGGTACTCCGCCATGCCGTAAAAGGTTTAGGCGTTTTCCCTGCCGTCAGCCTTATTAAAGGCTGCCCTGGCTTATGGATTCGCCAGGCACAAACACTACGGGCATCTCAGCACCGTGCGAGCATGGACTTTCCTCAACAGCCAATTCCGGCTGCAGCGATTACCCAAACGTTATTCACAATGCTCACTCATTATATAAAACAAAAATGGAACTTGCAAGCAGCAATTTATAGCGGAGCCTGAAAAAAATCCCAAAAAAGCGTCCGGCTATTCGTTTAGTTTGCTGCCGAAAACATGCTTCTCAAGGTTTGAAAGCCTTTTTAAAATATCAAAATTGGTTGTTCCGGTCATTTGCTGTACCGGCTGGCGTTTGATTAATTCTTCGGCCTGCTTTTTGAGACGCTGGTTTTCCTGCTGAAGTTCTTCGATTGTTTGATTAAAGGTTTCATAATCTTTTATGATCAAATCCAAAAACTTGTCCACTTCTTCCTGCCGGTACCCTCTGACAGCTGTCTTGAATTCCTTTTCCAAAATGTCTTTGGCCGTCAATTTAATTTGATCCGATAACATGTTTGCACCACCTTACATTTCCCAGACATAATTTCATTTTTTCAAAAACAAATTTGTTTGTCAATTAATTGTAGTTTTATTCAAAAATCCGTTTGTTCATCTTCTATTATTGCCTGTAAATCATAAAAGTCAATGATGCGGATGTCATACGGATGCGTTTCTCTGTATTTTTTTGCGGCCTCGTACAAATACTTCGGGGAGCCTTCCCGTTCTTCATCGAATACAATGAGCAGGCAGTCGCTTTTATGCACAAAAATTCTGTTTTTATTGTGGTACTGCTGCGGGCTTTCGTAAGGCTTCCGGGAAATGGAAGCCACAAAATCCGCCTGCGACAGCACCATTTCATAGTACGCTTTCTGCTCTTCTTGCCATTTTTCTTCCTGGCCTTCAAACGGCGTTAAAACAGCCAGCTTCAATTCGGGATATTCAATCTGCAAGTCGAAAACCGTTTCAGCGGCCCATAATTCCGTCCCCTGCTGCCCGGAAATCAGCACCCATTCATACCCTTCATCAACCAGTTCCAGCAGCCGGGTTTGGATGGCGGTTTTAATATAATGGATTGCCGGGTGATCAGTCCCGAATATCCCCAATTCATACGGTTTATAGCCGGTAATGGCGACAACTTTACCCAAAGCTTTATGCTCCTTATCCTGAAATTAATTCTATTTTAGACCCGAAAATGGAAAAACGGCAAGGATCTTCTTGATCCTTGCCGTATTGTCCGGTCAGCAGCACTTCGGCGGCCGCGGTACAACCGGATCATAAAAATTGGTAACCGTTCCCGGATCCACTTCATTGACAAACGAATCCGTATGCGGAAAGTAGTTTTGCTGATGGAATGCTTGATGGTTCACATGGGTTGTATGTGTCGGGAAAATATGCGGTACGATGATATCCTGGTGCGTATGCGTAACACAGCACTTGGTCGGATGGACAACTGCCGGCATGATGCGCGGCGGGCAATGGTGAAACATATTCCAATCTCCTTTCATCATCAATCGTCTTTTTTCTTACACTACTAACCTATGACTCGAAAAGGGAACATGTACTAATGAAAAAACCCAATTTACCGTGTTTGCCCGCCCGCTATAAAAATAAGGATATTGAATCATGCAGCGCCGCAAATAAAAACGCAACAAGACCGATGAACACAAAAAACAGAAACAGTAGTGCCCGATGCATGTTTTCAACCAACCTCTTTATTTTCAATTTAGACAAAAACTATTGTAACGGGCATACCGGCTCCAGACAATAACAAAATACGGAAATCGACATAGCCTTCCGTTTTTTCTCAGGAAGCCTTCCGATGCGACAAATCGCAACACTTCCCGCCAAAACCGCGGCCATTTCCGTCGAATGATGCGCTTGCCCAGGAAATAGCCGAACCGGATTTTATTTTTCCCGGCTGCGTAATTTCCTGTGCAGCCGTACGAGCCGTTTTTCCGTTTCCAAACGGTGCTTTTTCCATTTGGCTGAACCAAAAGCGCTAAACCGCTCGAATATGCCAAGCGCCTTTTCGGCGTAGCCAGCAGCCAATTGGTAGTTCTTTTCCGTGTGTTCAAACAGTTTCGCCAGTTCAATGCACGCTTCCGCCCCCATGGCACCTGGCGCTTTTTCCGCCACTTCGGCCCACAGCCGTTCTGCTTTTTTGTATTCTTTCCGTTTTTTGAACTGGAAAGCGAGGCGGTGTTTAGCGGCCAGATCATCACCGGCCGCCGCCTGTTCAAAGTTTCGGATGGCAGCATCATCTTCGCCGATAGATTCAAACCATTTTCCGACAAGCCGTTTTTCCTTTGCCGTTTGCCCGGGGTCCGCCTGCAAAATTTGAAAAGTCAGATGCGTGTACAATGCAATTAAAGATAAAATGTCCAGTTCATTATGCTTTAAAACACCGAACAGGCCTTCAGGATTTTTGCGTTCGACGAAATCAAAATAAATCATCGGCGCCAAATGCCCGGGGATGTCCCCCGCCCGTTCAAATCCTAAAATTTCCCGTTCGACATTTACAAGTTTGACCGATTCGAGTTCATCCTTCCAAAGCCTTTTTGCCGCATGGTACAAATCAAAATGGCCGAACTCAGGGAGACGCGGCACATGGTCACGGATAAGCGTGTGCCGCGTTTTTACCTGCGGCCAGTCGAAAGCTTTTCCGTTATATGTGACAAGCGTTGTGTAATCGATATTTTCCAAAAAACTGTAGTAAAGCGGTACTTCAAGCCCCGGTTCCGGAAGAACATGCTGCTTTAAAACGACCCCTTCTTCCGTAAAAGACGCATACCCGAGCAGAAAAATCGTATTGCCCGCTCCGCCGCCGAGCCCGGTTGTTTCGGTGTCGAAGAAAAACAAATCGTACGGGCTGTACCCTTTGGCGGATAAGGGATGCCGGACGGGGCTCCTATTCCACAGCTTTACCGCCTTGAGATAATCTTGGAACTTATATTTGCCGTGCTGCGTTTCAAGCGGATAACGAACGGTCCGGATCAGGCAGTAATCGCCATCCAAAAAGTACGGGGAAGCCAGTCCCTTTTCCCACATATCAAGGTAAGGGATTTTCTCCACCTGCTGCTTCCCGTCTGTCACGGGAGGCGCCGGATTGTCCCTTACAATATGGCTTTTCATCCGGTTTAATTTGTCTTTTAGTGACGGCATGATGCACGTCCCCCGCTTTCTAGCGCATGCAGCCAATAATCCAAAAGCTTTATGGCTGCACCTTTCGCATCGCCTGCTGAAGTTTCCGCCCCGATGCAGGATGGGCAGCCGTCTTCGCACGGGCAGCTTGATACCATCGATTTTGCCGCTTCAAGGATTTCATGCGCGCCGGCGTATATTTTTTCGCTCAGCCCGATGCCCCCCGGATACCGGTCATAGAAAAAGATCGTCGGCTTTTCGTCATGGACCGCTTTTACCTGTGGCACCGCCTGGAGATCATGCAGGTCGCACATGGCAAAAAGCGGTGCAATCGACTGGAGCGCGTGTGCCGCGCCAATAAGCGCGCTTTCCAGCTGTTCTTTCGGCATCACGTTTTCGTCCAAGGAGAACCAGACCGCATTTGTATGCAGTTCCATTTCAGGCAGGTGGATCGGTCCCGAGCCGATGTTTTCATGCGTATTGAATTTAATCTTTTTGAAAATCGTCGGCATCGCACGCACCATTACGTCGCCGTAGCCGATTTTTGCCCCCTGCAGATCGCAAGCCTTGTCTTCTTCCAGCACCCGCAGTTCCACGGCAAGATTGGCGTCCGTGTAATAATCGACAGCTACTTCACGGACAAACGCCTTTTTCTCTTCCCAGTCGAGTTTTTCCACCTGGTATTGCACCGCCTGATGAAGGTAAATGGCTTCTTCATGCAGCAATGTCATTGCGCTGAACTGGTCCATCTCCCCGATCACCCGTACGTCCGGCGCGCTTGTGATATCAATAATGACGACATTTTCCTGCGAAGCGGAGCGCAGGCTGATGTTTTGGGAGGGAAATGCGTCGTTCATCCAGTACCAAGCATCACCGCGCCGGTGGAGGATCCTTTCATCTGTTAAAAATTCAAGCACATCTTCAATTTCCACACCGCCGAACGTTTCGCCTTTTTTAAACGGCAGCTCGTATGCTGCACACTTAACATGGTCCACTAAAATGACAAGATTATCCGGATTGATGCGCGCAGTTTCAGGGGAACGGTTAAAAAAGAACTCCGGATGGCGGACGATATACTGGTCGAGCGGGTTCGACCCTGCCACCATGATAACGAGCGATTCCCCCTGCCGCCTCCCCGCGCGTCCGGCCTGCTGCCAGGCGCTTGCAATCGTGCCGGGATAACCGGTCATGATGCACACCTGCAGCTGCCCGATATCGACCCCAAGCTCGAGGGCGTTCGTGCTGACGATCCCGTAAATGTCGCCGTTCCTTAAGCCTTGTTCGATTTTGCGGCGCTCGGTCGGCAAGTACCCCCCGCGGTACCCCATGATCGATTTGTCCCCGAGCTCATGTTTCACCGTTTCATGCAGATATTTTAAAATGATTTCCACCTTGACCCGGCTTCTTGCAAACACGATCGTCTGGATTTTGTTTTTTAAAAGTTCACTTGCAATATTCCGGACTTCAATGGTCGCGCTTCTCCGGATATTGAGCGGCTTGTTTACGAGCGGCGGGTTGTAAAAAAGAAAATGCTTTGTCCCGCTCGGCGCGCCGTTTTTGTCAATCAGTTCCATTTTTTTGCCGGTGAGGTTTTCCGCCAGCTCTTTCGGGTTTTGGATCGTGGCAGATGTACAAATGAAAATGGGATTACTCCCGTAATAGCGGCATATCCTTTTTAATCTCCGTAGCACGTTGGCAACATGGCTGCCGAACACACCTCGGTATATATGTAGTTCATCGATGACGACAAACCGTAAATTTTCAAAAAAAGATACCCATTTTGTGTGGTGCGGCAAAATGGCGGAGTGCAGCATATCCGGATTGGTGATGACAATATGGCCGGCTTTGCGCACCCGCTGCCGGATACTGCTTGGGGTGTCACCGTCATATGTATAACTGTTCACCGCAACGCCCGCTTCTCCAATGATTTCGTTCATTTCGCTTTTCTGGTCCTGTGCGAGTGCTTTTGTCGGAAACATATAAAGCGCTCGCGCATTCGGGTTTTGAATCACCGTCTGCAGAACAGGCAGATTGTAGCAAAGCGTTTTGCCCGATGCCGTCGGGGTAACGGCCACAAAGTCTTTGCCCGACATCGCAAGGTTGAACGCCTCAACCTGATGTGAATACAGCGCTTTTATCCCCCTGTTTTCCAAAGCGGACCGGACGCGCGGTTCCACGTTTTCCGGAAAAGGCGCCGTTACGGCCGGTTTCCCCTCTATCGTATGCCAGTGGACAATCCGTTCCCGGAAAGTACGGTCCATCCGCAGCTGCTCCAATATATCCTGCAATTTCTTTTTTCTGAACAATATTCCTCACCCCGTTCTTCCATTATAGCGAATAAACGTTCGTTTATAAAGAGTGTATTTCACTTTTTTCGCCGCATTTTCATATAGTAAGGTAAAAAGTTTTTGCCCTTTGATAAAAAGGGCGAGGGACAGCACGAAACTTTATCCAGAAAGGAGCATCCGCATGTCCAATTTATCCGGCCCAAATGAAAAAAATCCTTTTTATGAGCTGATGCACGCCATGGATCATTTTTTCCAGGAAAAACCGGTCAAGCATTTTTTGCAGAGCATCGACGAATTTTTTTCTTCCCCGTTTCCGTTTGATGCTTTTCCGGTACGCATGGAAGAGGAAGAAGACATGTACTTGATTACGGCCAAACTGCCCGGATACAAAAAAGACCAGATTGAAATCGATATTTTCCAGCAATTTATCACTATTTCCGTTAAGCATGACGAAACAGAAACAAGCGTTGATGAAGAAAAGCAGTCTTATGTAAAGAAAAGCGAAGTTCGGCGGCTGTCCCGGACGGTTTCACTGCCGCATCCGATTGACGGCGAGCAGGTGAAAGCAAAGTACGATAACGGCTTGCTTACGATCCGGGTGCCGAAAGGAAAGAAGAAAAGACTGCTGATCGAATAGGGCTGCATTCTAGGCAGCCCTCATTTTTTTATCATTCAGTTCATGGCCGCGCCATCCGCTTTGCTAACGGGCATCTGGCGGCAGGCTGTGAATAAAGCCTTTGAATAAGCAAAAAGAGCCTGGAAGCCTATTTTTTAAACAGGCCCCCGAGCCCCTTTACCATCGATGATACCTGGTTTACAGCATTCATCATCTGCCCGGCGGTATTGACCATTTTATTAAAATCGATGGAGCCGTCCTGCGACTTAAAAGAATTTAAAAACGACCCTCCAATATGCGGAGGCTTTTGCGGAAAATTGTGTTTCGGGTAAGGATGCATATAACTGTTTCCGCCCTGCTGACCGTTTTTCTGCTGCTGATTCGGCTGCAGCGGATTTTCGAACAAATGCATGCCGTCATCATGCCCGAAATTTTGTTGGATTTGCCCGTGTAAAGGCCCTGCCGCTTGATTATATCCCCCTCCAAACGGGCCATAATGGTACGGATAAAGCGGATAGCCGTAAACATGTTGCTGCGGCTGGTACGGTAAAAGCGGGTAGTGCGGCATGAGGCCGGGCATTTGCGCCGGATAAGTATGATTCCCCATCACAGGGCGTCTGAAATGAGGTTCATGAAAAACGCGCATCGCCATCTCCTCCTGCATGCTCCTCATGATTAATGTATGAAGGGCGCAGAAAATGGTGATATGTCCAAGAAAAGCGGAGGGCGTTTGCTTATCGGCGTATGAACTTCACAGCCCCCGAACTGAGATAAAGGAAACGCATCGAGTTCCATAGAGCGAGCCGATGTTGACTTTCAAAAGAAGTGGGATTGAAGTTCACTAGCCGAAAATACCTGCAGCTGACAATTGAAAAGCGGAGGAGCCTTTCCCAGGGGCGAATGGATTTTGAGAAAAGCCAAGCTTTACGCCCGTTCCAGTTCTTCCTGGAGCCTTGCCAATATATATTTAACCGACTGGAAATGGTCCAACACCATTTTTCGGCTTGATGACGGATAAAAGGCGCGCACGGAAACCATCTGCAAGTTTTCGGCCGTATGTTCAAGCTGTAAGACAAACAGATGTTTCGGCCTGTTTTCGGCCACCCATACCTTTGCAAGCGGCAACCATTCATCAATTACCTCTTTCAGGCGATCGCAAAAAGGTTTGACTTCGCTGAAAAAATCTTTTTCCTCCCCGGTTTCCTTGACCTCATGGTAAATATTTGAAAGCTGTTCCGTATATTCGATCAATTGCCTGTTTAAATCTATGAGATGCCTGAGTTCCATCTGCCTACCCCCATATTGGCCATCAGCAGTGCTCTGTTTATGCCTGTGACAGCGGAATACCCTGCAGCAGAGCCTGCCTGGTAAAACCTTTTTCTTTTATTTTAGGAAGTCTTCTTCTTTTCATCAATCCTGTACGATTGCGCAAGGGCAATCTTCCTGAATTCCTCCTCCCTTTTTTCGAGATTATCCAATTTCATTTTAACTTTTGTATAGAGGTACCATTGCTGTACGGACAATTTCTCCATTTCTATTTCCATTTTCTTTTGGATTCCAGATCTGATCATTTCCAATGCAATTTCCATCTCATCCAGTCCTTCCAAAAACTCTGCTTTTGAAAGCATTCGTTTTCCCCCTTTTCGCCCGGAACACACCGGAATTTTTTGCTTAATTTTTCATTCTTGTTCCGGCTATGAAGTCCCTTCATACTTGACAAAACTAGAAGCAATTCGGCAAAGAAAATGGCTTTCTCCGATTTTTGCGTTGCTTTTCGACAGCATGCATGCAAAAAGAGGTTTTGCAAACAATAAAAACGGCCGGAAAAACCGGTTTAATCTCGAGGGAGGTGCTCTTGCCATGAAAACGAATGACAATAAAGCGCAGCAGCAAAAAAAGGCGCAGGAACAAAAAGGGTCTACGGTAAGCGGAAACCCGAAATTAAACGGCCCTGACCGCCCTTCCACCTGATCAAAGCAAAAAGCAAGGAGTTTTTCCTTGCTTTTTGCTCGTCGAAACTTATTTTCACCACCTTTTCAACTGTTCCGCCATTGCGCTGAACTGCCTGATCCGTTTCCGTTTACGGAAGTACCAGTTGGTGATGTCTAACGGGTGTTCAAGTTCCCCAGGTAAAAACCACTCTTTCTGCAGCTTTTTTCCCTTACTCCAGTCCCGCTTTTCCTTCCAGTCGTGCCGGACAACGGGGAAAATCGCCCGGAGCGCTGGTGCATCTTGCGTCAGCCCGAAAAGGCATTCATAATCATAGCGCGATCCGGTGTGGGGAATATTTAAAGCAAACCGGAAAAAACGGGTATATATATCCGGATGGAAGAGGATACCTGCAAGCCGTTTCCCGAGAGCAATCCTTTTTCCCGTATTGTTGAAATGCACGACCGAATCCCCGTACAGCCTCCCCTCAAGCGTTGGAAACACGACACAGTTCAAATGGAAAAGATCCTGCAGCCGGTACCATATGGATGAAAAAACGCGGCGCCGGTAATAAGGATGCCCGACAACCGGATGCTGGATAAGGTTTTGTTCATTTATGATGAGCGCATTTAAAAGCCTTTCCTGATTCCGGTATTGGAAAAAATGCGCCCATTCGGTTACCATAAAACGAGACGTTTGGAATGCCGGGAGAATCTCAAGCAACCCGGGATCGTACAACGTGGCATAACGGTAAACCAACAATTGCGGATAGGCGTCATGGAAAATCATCCAATTGGCCCGTTCGTAAGTCGAAAAAAGCTGTTTGCGGGCCTGCTCCGGAATCATGGCGGAGAGCACGCCCCCAAGGTCGCACATATTCCAGCCTGCATTCCTTGACACCATGGAAGCCAGAAAGGCCCACTTGATTTCCGGATGCCGGCGGTAAAATTGAAAATAAGCGTCCGTCCTTGTAATATTATCCTGATTCAGTTTTGATGTTTCCGCCCGGATCCTTTTCACCCATTGGCCCGGGTCCAAACGGTTTTTCGGCATGTCTTCCGCCTGCCTTTACATTTTACTTTATGCGGTGGGATTTGCCACACACAATTACCTCCGCGCTTCGGTAGGCTGGGAATGGCGCTTCCTTTTTGTATCTTTCGCGCAATTTCGCTTGGATCAGCAGTAAATCATTTTGCTTATCCGACCGTTTGATTTTTTAATACATATTTCCTGTCTGTTCTGCTATGATATAATTTAGCTTATGAGGTGAAAGAACATGGAATTGCGTTACCCGAACGGAAAAGTGTATAAAGAAAACCCCGGAACTTACAACACACAGGAAAAACAGAAAAATATTTTGTATGGCAACCGGGGCATGACATTGGAAGATGATCTTAACGAAACCAATGCATATTATTTGCAGGAAGGCATCGCCGTTATTCATAAAAAGCCGACCCCGATCCAAATTGTCCAGGTCGATTACCAATCGCGGAGCACCGCGGTCATCAAAGAAGCGTATTTTAAGCAGCCGTCCACGACTGACTACAACGGGGTATGCTGCGGCAAATATATAGACTTTGAAGCGAAGGAAACGCAAAACCATACTTCTTTTCCGCTTCATAACTTCCATAAGCATCAAATCAGCCACATGAAGCAGGTTGTGGCACAAGGCGGAATCTGCTTTGTCATTCTCCGTTTTGCGAAAGAGGAAGAAATTTTTTTGCTCGAATCCCGCCATTTATTTTTTTACTGGGATAGAATGCTTGCCGGAGGGAGAAAATCGATAAAAAAAGAAGAAATCGAAGCAACCGGGTACCCGATTCCGGTCGGATACAGGCCAAGAATTGATTATATCGCCATTTTAAAAAAATTGTATAATTTTTAAAACCAATAAGCCCGGCCGGCGTAAAGCCGCGTCCGGCACCGAATATGTACTTGTAATCTAAATCGGCTTTTCAGGTTTAGAAGAAAGGAATGCTAAGCATGGCAGAAAAATACCAAACCCGCGAAGAACGCCGGAAACAAATGCAGGCAAATAAACATAAAAACAAAAAGAAAGGGAAACCGAGAAACAAAGTTTTAACGTTTATCAAACGGCTGGTTCTTGTCTGTTTCCTTCTGGGGCTTGTCGGGCTGCTTGCAGGTGGCATTACGTTTGCGTACTATGCAAGCACTGCCCCGAAATTGACAAAAAAACAACTGACCGATCCGGTCCCATCGGTTATAAAAGACAAGAATAACAAAACTGTTGCGGTTTTAGGTTCTCAAAACCGGAAGTATCTTGATTACGACCATCTTCCGAAACTTGCGGAAAACGCAATCCTGTCAACGGAAGATGCGCGCTTTTACCAGCATCACGGTGTTGACCCTATCCGCATTGCCGGAGCCGTCGTCGCAAACTTCAAAAACGGTTTCGGCTCACAAGGCGCAAGTACATTGACACAGCAGGTTGTTTCCATGGCCCTTAATAACAAAAACGAAAAAACGATAAAAAGGAAAGCCCAGGAAGCATGGCTCGCGATCCAGCTTGAAAGAAAATATACAAAGCATGAGATTCTCGAAATGTATATCAACAAAGTGTATATGTCGGACGGCATTTTCGGCTTTGAAACGGCTGCTGAACATTATTATGGCAAAAGCTTAAGCAAATTATCACTTCCGGAAATAGCCGTCCTTGCAGGAATGCCACAAAGCCCGAATAATTACAACCCGTTTGACCATCCGGATCTGGCGAAAAAAAGGCGGGATATTGTCCTTTTCCTCATGTATCAACACGGAAAAATCACAAAAAAACAGATGAAACAGGCACAGGCAACACCGATTAAGACAGGCCTTGTGAGTGAAAAAGACAGGAGCTCGAATGCGAATAAATACCCTGCTTTTATGGATGAAGTGATTGAGGAAGTCCAGAAACTTGGAAATTACAATGTTTATTCGGACGGGTTAACGATTTACACCACTTTAGATCCGAATGCGCAAAAATATACGGAGAAAATCTTAAATTCAAATTCCGTCATCAACTATCCGGACAATAAACTTCAGGCCGGCATTGCGCTGGTTGATACAGAAACCGGTGAAATTCGCGCACTCGGCGGCGGGCGCAATATGAAAGTGGAGCGTGGCTTCAACTATGCGGTGGACACGAAACGCTCTCCGGGGTCCACGATTAAGCCGATTTTGGATTACGGTCCTGCAATCGAATATTTAAAATGGTCGACCGCCCACCAGCTCAATGACGTGAAAACCACATATAGCGACGGCACGCCGATCAATGACTGGGACAACAAATTTTTGGGCGCAATGTCCATGAGAAAGGCGCTTTATTTATCCCGGAATATCCCTGCTTTTGAAACATATAAGGAAGTCGGCGGGGAAAACGCGCTAAAATTTTCCAAAAAACTCGGCTTTAACTTCGGAAAAAACGCCCTGAACGAGTCCGCCTCTATCGGCGGGGGCCTGCAGGTTTCACCGTTGCAGATGGCCGCTGCATATGCGGCTTTTGGGAATGAAGGGATTTACAACCAGCCGCATGCGGTTAGAAAAATTGTTTTGCGGGACGGCGTAACAGAAATTAAGCCGCATTACCAAGCGAAAATTGCCATGAGCGACTATACCGCTTATATGATTACAGATATGCTGAAAGATGTGCTGACAAAAGGCACGGGTATCACCGCAAATATCCCGGGGCTTCATGCCGCAGGTAAGACAGGTACGACAAACTTCAGTGATGAGGACTTGGCAAAATACGGAATATTAAGTTCCTCTGTCCAGGATGCCTGGTTTACCGGTTATACTACGAGATATTCACTGTCGGTATGGACCGGCTACGAAAGCGAAAACGGCAAGAAATACGGCATTACAAGACCATACCAAACGATTGCCCAGCAAATCTACCGCCATTTAATGAGCTATGTTTCAGAGGGCAAGACAACGCCTGACTTTACAATGCCGAAGAGCGTGGTGAGAATTGGAAGCGAATTGTATATCCGCGGGCATGTGGATACAGCAATCGATAAAAAATCCGTAAAACTGGATTCGCCGTTAAATGTCCAGGCCTCATACGACGCTAACGGCAATAAAATTGTTGTGACATGGGATTATGCGGATTCGGGCGCAACCTTTAAAGTTGCCGGGTCGGTTAATGGCAATGCACAATCCTTTGGCACGACAACAAGCAAGTCGCTGACCATTTCCAATCCGGAACCGGGCGCAACCTATACTATTAATGTCACCGCCACTTTAAACGGCGTGACAAGCAAAGCGGCATCGGCAAGCGTAACAGTGCCGGGCAACAATTCCGATACGCAGGCCGGAAACGAAAATGGCCAGTCAAAGGGTTCTTCTTCGAATAACAGCTCGAACAGCTCAAACACAGACCAAAATTCAAACAATAACAACGGGTCAGGATCCGATAACGGCACAAGCAGTGATAATACGAACGGCAATGGAAGCAGTTCAAGCAACGGTTCAAGCAGCAGTGATTATGACAACAGTTCAGAAAACAACAATAACGGAAATGGCAATAATAGTAGCACCAATAGTGGATCCAGTTCAGAGAACGGTTCAAATAACGGCACTGAAGCGAACGGAGATAGTTCGAACAACAACTCAAAAGGCAATTCGGGTAAAAGCCCAAAAACAAACAAAAACGTAATAAAAAACGGCGGTAGCGAATAAAAAGCAAAAAAAGCATGGAGACCCACAGTCTCCATGCTTTTTTTGCTTTTATTTTTGCCATTTTACCTTCGCCTGTTTTCCCGCCCAATGTTTATGCTGCTCATCGATCAGTTCGGACAACTGGCAAAAAGAGGGGTAGGATCCCGGCCGGTTTAAAATAAAGCAGAGCCGTTCCCCGATATTGACCGGGACCGTTTCAAGACGCCCAAGCTCTTTATCCAGCCCCTTGAGCACAACAGGTTTCCGGTTGCTCCAAAATAAAATAGAAATAAAAACGGCAATGCCCTCAAGCATGCCCGTTTTTGTATGCTTCTCCCTCTGGCGGAACTGGCCTTCCAACATGCTTTTGACCCCTTTCCAATATTCCAGATATTGAGGAATGTACCGTTTTCCGTCCTGCCAAGGCGTTTCCGCATTTTGGGGCACAGAAGCATATATCAATTCATACGGGAAAAAGCCGCGATTTTCCAGGCTGTCCGCTCCGGGATCGATTTGCTGTTTTCTGCCGCTAAAAAATAAAGGGTGCATTAAACATTCCGGAACCGTGATTTCCAATTTCACCCCTCCCTTTTTTTCATACGTTTTTTTCCTTCCCTGCATAAATCCAAAAGTGGGCAGATTTCACACTGCGGATTTTGCGCTTTACAGTGGTAACGGCCGAAGAAAATCATCCGGTGGTGCGTGACCGACCATTCTTCTTTTGGCACTTTTTTCATCAGTGTTTGTTCGACTTCAAGCACACTATCTTTGTACCGGCAGAAACCGAGCCGTTTGCTTACCCTTTCCACATGGGTATCCACGGCAATCGCCGGTATGCCGAACGCAACGGACAAGACGACATTCGCCGTCTTTCTCCCTACACCGGGAAGCTTCATTAGTTCTTCGCGGGTTTTCGGCACTTCCCTGTTAAATTCTTCGATCAGCATTCGGCACATCTTTTGGATATTTTTTGCCTTGTTGCGGAAGAGGCCGATCGACCGGATATCGTGCTGCAGTTCTTCTAAAGGAACAGCGAGGTAATCTTCCGGCACCATATATTTTTGGAATAAGATTTTTGTTACTTTATTGACGAGCGCATCCGTACACTGCGCGGATAAAGTGACAGCAATGAGCAGTTCAAAAGGGTTGGAATGGTTTAACTCGCAGTGGGCATCCGGAAACATCCTCCCCATTTCATCTAAACAATATCGGATTTGTTGTTTTGTCAGCATGATCATAACTCCTAAAGCAATTAAGTTAACATAATAAAATTATTGTAAACTTATTTATTCAACCATCGGTAAACCCGGCGGGAACATTCTCCTGGGGCTTGGCAAAGCGCTTCCGCCTTTCTTTATTGTCCAGCTGCCGCGTTATCGGCTATCGGATTTTCCGGCCTCTTCCCTGAGATAAGCGGGCATCGGCTCCTTCGCCTTGTTTCCTTTATCACCAGCCTGAGGCCAAATCAAATCCGTACGCGATGAATAAACATCCTCCGCTTTTTTTCATTGCTCGAGCCAGTTATAAAACGGAACTGGATTTGATGTTTTCGGTTTTTCAGCGGCCGGTTTGGATGGTTTACGAAAATTTCTCGCATATTCGCGCGCTTCTTCCACAGTAAGGATACGATTCTTTTTCCATTCAAACAGGATGCGGTCTATGTAGCGGAAATTCAATTTGCCGGAGATGACAGCTTCACGGAGGGCGGCTTTAATCAATTCGGGGGACTGTCCGTCCTGGTCGATCCACATTGCCAATGTTTCGCATTCCAGCGGGGAAAGCGGCCTGCCGAACTCCTGTTCAAACGTTGTGTATAAATCGGTTTCTTCGTTTAAGCTTTTTTCGAGTTCATCCTGTTTTTTCTCATAGACAAATTCATCCGCCAACTTGGCCCATAATGGCTTAATGGAATATTTTTCATAAAGGATACCGCCCTCGCCATGCCCTTCTTCAATGGATAAAAACTGATGCTGGATCAGCCGCCGCAAGATGGATACACACATGCTTTCCGGAATCGTCATCCGGTTTGCCAAATCTTCGGGCGTCGGGAATGAATTTCCTTCTTTTAAAAAAGAATAAACTTGCAGCAAAAGCACAAGTTCCGTTTCATCCAGGCCGAGCTGTTTATATTTTTTCAACAAAAGCTGGGGGACCGACAAAACCCCTTCTTCCCACCAAGCCAGTAAAATCTCTTTATCCATATTGGACACCTCATGTATAAGTATAGCAGTTTAAAGGCCGCAAAGGAATGGAAAAACCATTCCGGTTGCTGCGCTAAAAGAGAAAAACGGCTGCACAAAAAAACTGCAGCCGTTTTTCCATATTAAGGATAGATACGGTTCAAAAGCCTTGGGAACGGAATTGTTTCGCGCACGTGATCGACACCTGCAATCCAGGCAACCGTCCGTTCCAGCCCGAGCCCGAAACCCGAATGCGGGACGGAACCGTACTTTCTTAAATCGAGGTACCACTTATAAGCATCTTCGGAAAGGTTAAATTCCTTGATCCGCTTGAGCAGCAAATCGTAATCATTGATACGTTCGCTGCCGCCGATAATTTCCCCGTACCCTTCCGGCGCGATCAAATCCGCGCACAACACGGTTTCCGGCCGGTTAGGATCCGGTTGCATATAAAACGGTTTAATCGCCGTAGGGTAATGAGTAATAAATACAGGCTTGTCAAAGCTTTCGGCAATCGCCGTTTCATGCGGCGCTCCGAAATCTTCGCCCCACTGGATATCATCGAACCCTTTTTCGTGGAGCAACTGAATGGCATCATCATAAGTGATCCGCGGGAAAGGCACTGTTACTTTTTCTAGCATAGATGTATCGCGCTCAAGCCGTTTGAGTTCCAAGCCGCAGTTCTTCATAACAGACTGGACGATATGGGAAACGTACTGTTCCTGTACTTTCAGGCTGTCTTCATGTTCATAAAACGCCATCTCCGGCTCTATCATCCAAAACTCGATCAAATGGCGGCGCGTTTTCGATTTTTCGGCACGGAACGTCGGGCCGAACGAAAAGACTTTCCCGAACGCCATTGCCGCAGCTTCCATATAGAGCTGGCCGCTTTGGGAAAGATAGGCGTCTTCATCAAAATATTTTGTGTGGAACAGTTCCGTTGTCCCTTCCGGCGCGCTCCCCGTCAAAATCGGCGGATCGATTTTCGTAAACCCATTCTCATTGAAAAATTCGTAAGTCGCCCGGATGATTTCATTCCGGATTTTCATGACTGCATGCTGGCGGCGCGAACGGAGCCACAAATGCCTGTGGTCCATCAAAAACTCGGTTCCGTGTTCTTTTGGCGTAATCGGGTAATCAACGGCTTCATGGATGACCTGGATGCCGGATACCTGCAATTCATAGCCAAAAGGGGAACGGGCGTCTTCCCGGACCGTACCTGTTACATAAAAAGACGTTTCCTGACTCATTGATTTTGCCGTATGGAATATGTCTTCTTCCACTTCGTTTTTCACAACGACCCCCTGGATAAAACCTGTCCCGTCGCGCAGCTGCAGAAAGACGATTTTTCCGCTCGAACGCTTATTGTTCAGCCAAACGCCGATCGTCACCTCCTCCCCAATATGATGGTGTACTTCTGCAATTGTGATTTTCACGGTATTTCCCTCCAAAAAAGAAAAAACATTCGTTCCTTTTTCCGGCCTGTTCAACATATGTAACGGAATCCATTATACTAAAACGGGCCGGAAAAAGGAAACAGGTTAAAAAAATCAAGATTTTTTATGCGTTTCAATGAAGTTTGCAATCCGTTTCAGCGCTTCCTGCAAATTTTCTAATGAAGTCGCATACGAAAGGCGGATATTGTCTTCCGCACCGAAACCGGAACCCGGCACGACCGCGACGCGTGCTTCTTCAAGCAAAGCGGCGGCAAAGGCGTCAACCGTGTCGTATCCTGTCATTTTTGCGGCTTTTTTCACATTCGGGAATAAGTAGAAAGCACCCTGTGGTTTAATGCATGTCACCCCGTCAATTTGTACGAGCTGGTCGAAAACCGCATTTAACCGCGATTCGAACGCCTGCCGCATTTCCTCAACCGGCGCCTGATCACCCGTATAAGCCGCCAATGCCCCATACTGGGAAGGCGTTGTCGGATTGGAAGTGGAATGGCTGGCGAGATCAGTCATCTCTTTAATGATTTCCGCATTTCCGGCCGCATAGCCGATCCGCCATCCTGTCATCGAATGGGATTTCGAGACGCCATTAATGATCACGGTTTGCGCTTTTAGTTCAGGTGATATTTCGGCAATCGACACATGTTTACTGCCACCGTACACCAACTTTTCATAAATTTCATCGGAAATTATTAAAATTCCGTGCTCAAGGCAGACATCACCAAGTTTTTCCAGTTCTTCCCGTGTATAAATCATGCCGGTCGGATTACTCGGTGAATTCAAAATAAACGCTTTTGTGCGCGGCGTAATCGCTTCTTTTAACTGCTCCGGGGTGATTTTAAATTCGTTTTCTTCTTTCCCGTCCACAAAGACCGGTTTGCCTTCCGCAAGTTTCACCTGTTCCGGGTAGCTGACCCAGTACGGTGCCGGGATGATCACTTCATCGCCTTCGTTTAATAGGACTTGGAACAGCGTATAAAGCGCGTGCTTTGCCCCGCTCGTAATGATGATTTCATTCGGTTTAAAGACAAGCCCCTGGTCTTTTTGGAACTTTTCGATGACAGCCTGCTTGAGTGGAGCCATCCCGCCGGCCGGGGTGTATTTCGTCTGACCGTCCAACATCGATTGGTAAGCGGCTTCGATGATTTCCTTCGGGGTATTAAAATCCGGTTCACCTGCGCCAAGGCCGATGACATCGATACCTTCCGCTTTCATTGCTTTCGCTTTTGCCGTAATCGCCAATGTCGACGATGGTGTTAATGCACTGACCCGTGTTGCCAATTCCATTCCATTCATCTCTCCAATCTTGTCAATGGGATTTTTTTAAGAAAGGAACCTCATAATAACTAAGGTTGTTTCCTTTTATATAAGCAACTTCCCAAATGGGAACTTGGCTGTCCATGCCGAGGCGCACGGATAAAATTTTATCCGGCTGTTTGTTTTGCCTTACCTGATTGACTGCATCCTGTTTTGATATCCCGCTATTCCAGTTTAACACTACAATGCGTTTCGGATGTTTTTCGGGGATCCAAACTGCCTTTTTGGCGCCGCCTTTTCCTTTCCCGACGACAACATAATAGGTGGCATTCCCGTTATAAAGGTAAAATTGGTCGACTGACCGGATGCCAGCTTCCGTTTTTGCAAGCGACTGCGCTTTTTTGTAAGCATCGTTATACGGTTTCCTTGCCCCCCAATAGGTTTGCGCCGCGAATCCCACGATGACGGCAATAAATATGCCGATAATGATCAATGCTTTTTTCATCCATAACCCTCATTTTCCAATCTTACGTACGGTAAATCGTAAATTTCGCCATGCTTGGGTCTTCCGTGTCCAACGCAAGCCCAAACATCAAATTTTCATGCTTTAATACCCTGTTTAGCACATCAACGATTTTATACAGGTCCGGCTGATGCTTGATTTTCACGCTTGAAAGCACTTCAATTTTGCCTTCCATCGAGACCACCCTTTATAAGCAGATATTGTAACTCATATCACGCCCCGCACAGGCTATAATATGATCACTGAATCATTTCCTTCATCATTATAGCAGCAAAAAATGAATGAAAAAATGATGAATTCAATAATTTTTTCTGGTCCACCTTTTTTGTGCTGCTTTTCGGCAGCGCAATTTTTTTACAGCCAATTTTCAATCGTATCGAGCGTTTCATTAAGCGTCTGGTGCTTGATCCTGACTGGCGGAAGCGATTTTGTAAAGGCCGGCCCGTACGTCGTCGTTTCAATCCTTCTGTCGAGGACGAGAAAAATCCCGCGGTCCGTTTTTGTCCGGATCAGCCTGCCGAACCCCTGCTTAAACCTTAATACCGCTTCCGGCAAAGAATAGGCGGAAAACGGATTTTTCCCCTGGGCCCGTAAATAATCGCATTTCGCTTCCGTAACCGGCTCGTCCGGCGGCAAAAACGGCAGGCGAACCATCACAAGGCATGAAAGGTCATCGCCCGGAATATCCACCCCTTCCCAAAAGCTGCTTAAGCCGAACAAGATCGCTTTATCAAATTTTTGGAAGGTCTTCGTCATTCTCGACCGGCTTCCGCTCGAGATCCCCTGCGCAATGAGCATATAATCTTCAAGCATACCGCTATCTTTCATGAGCTGGTACACCTTTTTCAGCAAATCGAACGATGTAAATAAAATCATCATCCGCCCTTTTGTCGCTTCGGAAACGGCAAGCAAATATCCGGCTGTTTTTTCTGCGAAGTCATCAAGCCGGACAGTTGAAATATCCGGCAGATCACTCGGGATGATGAACTGCACCTTTTTGTCATACCGGAACGGCGAAGGGATGCGGACCGTTTTTGCCGTTTTTGCCGAGAGTCCGACTTCCTGGAGAAAATACTGGAAACTACCGTTTACGGTCAATGTCGCCGAAGTCAGGACGACACTCTTCTTTTTGGCAAAAAGCTTATTCCGCAATATTTCCCCGGCATAGACCGGCTGGCAATGGATAACAAGACTGTTCGGGAGCGCGCGCAAATCCCCTTCAAGCCATACGACATCACTTCTTCCCCCGTTCTCGTTCTGCCCGATGAAAATCGCCATATTGTCCCTTAATGCATCCCAGTCTGCCAAAAAGCTGTACATTTCTTCGATAAAAGCCTGTTCCTCTTCCGTAAGGCTTTTTCCCGCAAGCAGCTGTTCAAGCCTTTCTGTTACGGCCTGCGAAATGTCTTTTAAAGAAGCCCGGATGCGTTCCGTACAATGCAAAACGGCCTGCCATGATTTTTGTTTCCAGTTTTCTTTTTTGATCCTTAATTTAATCTTATGATAACCGGACGTATCTTTTTTATGGCGCATGACTTTCCGGGCTAGCATCCCGAACAGGTCATCGATTTCGGCATCAAGCGCCTTTAAGAGTGATTGGGCTTCGAACGTGTGCGTCCTGCCATGGAGCCCGTATTTCTCCATCAGCTGCTCCAGCTCATAGAACAACTGTTTTTGTTCATAGAGGCCGATCCTGCTCACCATATATTTCATTTGGTTATAATCCGCGCGTTTCCCCATCATTTCCCGTGCGGCTTGTTCCAGATGGTGTGCTTCATCCACAATCACGTATTGGAACACGTCAAAAACGGACCGGTCCCTGCCCAGCTCCCCGCACAGCATCGCATGGTTCGTGACCGCAATGTCGGCTTGTTCCGCGCAAGCTTTGGCATGGAGATAAAAGTCACGCGTTTTCCACGGGTCCTTTTTATCGGTATGCCAGCCGTCCTGCTTGATCCGCCGCCAATATTTTTTCCCGCCGCCCGATAAGTTCAGCTCGTCGACATCCCCGCTTTCTGTATCGGTCAACCAAACCAAAATCTGCATTTTTGCCAGCACCGAATCATACTGGTGATCCTGCTCTTTTAACGACTGCTCAAACTTGAATAAATGCAGGTAATGGCTCCTTCCCTTTAGCAAAACCGTCCGGAGCGGGACATTCAGGATGCGCTCGAGCAATTTGATTTCCTTGTTTAAAAGCTGGTGTTCAAGCGCTACCGTATACGTGCTAATTAAAACGGGCTTCTGTGAGGCGACTGCTTGGTAAGCGGCCGGCAGCAGGTAAGCCAAAGATTTGCCGACGCCCGTTCCCGCTTCCACCGCGACATGGCGGCCGGAAGATAAAGCATCCTGAACATGGTCCATCATGTCAAATTGGGCGGGGCGCATTTCAAAGCCGCTGCCGGCACCTTGGAATAATTTTTCTTTTTCACCAACTGTTGCCGGGTAACTTCCGATAACACGCGGGCCGGAAGCGGGCGGCACGATTTTTTTCCGCCTCAAGGCAATGCCGCGGAATACTTCCAATTCAGGCGGGAGATCATCCGCATGTCTGCGCTTCTCCTCAAGAATTTCCTGAAAAAGGTAGGCAAGGTCGCTTTTTAAGGAATAAGAAAGAGGGGCGAGTTTTTCAAGCGTTACAAGCGGTAGGGATGCACATCTTTCAATGCAGGCAAGAAAAAGTTTAGCCGTAACTAACGCGTCGCTGTCTGCCCTGTGCGGCCTTTCATGGGAAAGGGACAAAGCCTCCGCCAAGTCGGCCAATTTATAGCTTTCCAAAGTCGGGAAGGCGATTCTGGAAAATTCGACCGTATCCATGTTGAATCCGCGGAACGGCGGTAATCCGGCTTCTTTTAATTCCTGCTGCAAAAATGGCAGGTCGAAAAGCACATTATGGGCGACAAAAATACTGTTTTCAAGCATTTTCATAATGCGCGGGGCGATTTCCAAAAAAAGCGGCGCATCTTCCAGCATGTGGTCCTCAATGCCCGTCAATTCCCCGATAAAGGCGGGAACCGGCTGTCCCGGGTTGACAAAGCTGGTGAACTGCTCCTTAATTTCCCGGCCTTCAATCACAACGGCGGAAAATTGGATGATGCGGTCGCCTTTCTTTGCTGAATTTCCTGTTGTTTCAATATCTACGACTACATAGCGCTGTAACATACCATCACCTGATATAAAATTTTGCCCCGTATCTTTCATATTGTATTATTTTAACATAAAAACGAAGATTCGCCATATAGGATCGCGCAAAATGGAAAACCGCACCTGCAAGCAAGTGCGGTTTTCGTTTTATATTACGGTCGAAGCCGGTTCTTCCGACAGCATTTTTTCAATCCGGTTATTGGCGTCAAGCAAGGCGATTTTCGGGCGGTGGTATTTCATTTCTTCTTCCGTCATCAAGGCATAAGAGATAATGATCACGATATCCCCGACCTGGGCAAGCCTGGCTGCCGCCCCGTTTAAGCAGATAACCCCGCTCCCCCTTTTTCCCGGGATAATATAGGTTTCAAAACGAGCCCCGTTATTGTTGTTTACGATTTGCACTTTTTCATTTGCCGCCATACCGGCCGCATCCAAAAGATCTTCATCAATCGTAATGCTGCCAACATAGTTTAAATTCGCTTCCGTCACGGTTGCGCGGTGTATTTTCCCGTTCATCATCGTCCGGAACAAAACAATCCCTCCAAAATCTGCGTGATGTTATATTTCGAAAATGATGTTGTCAATAAGGCGCGCTTTTTCAAATTGGACAGCTATGGCCAGGATAGAGCGCCCTCTTAATTCAGCGACCGGCTGCAGTTCAGGGTAGGAATACAGTTCGACATAATCGATTTTTCCATTTGTATGGGTTTTAAGATGCTGCTTGGCGATCGAAATGATTTTTTCGGGATTCCTTTCCCCCTCTTCGACCGCTTTGTTTGCAATTTGCAAACTTTTATACAGTTCAGGCGCCTCTTTCCGTTCCGCTTCCGACAAATAAACGTTCCGTGAGCTTTTCGCGAGACCGTCCTTCTCACGGACAATGCCAACCGGCACAATTTCAACCGGAAAATCATAATCACGCACCAAACCTTCAACAACCGCGACCTGCTGGGCATCTTTCAACCCGAAATAAGCGCGGTCAGGCTGGATGAGATGAAAAAGCTTTGTGAGTACTGCCGCCACCCCGTCAAAATGGCCGGGGCGTTTCCGGCCGCAGAGGACATCGGTACGCTTGGTGACCTTCATTTGCACCGATAAAGGGTGCGGGTACATTTCTTCCGACGTTGGGATGAACAAAACGTCCACCCCTGCCGTTTCTGCTTTTTTCCGGTCCCCTTCTGCATCGCGCGGATACCGCTCGAAATCTTCGTTCGGCCCGAACTGGAGCGGATTGACGAAAATGCTCATAAACACAAAATCGTTTTCTTTCCTTGCCCTTTCCGCAAGTGCCAGGTGCCCTTCATGGAGAAATCCCATTGTCGGGACAAAACCGATGGATTTCCCTTCTTTTTTTAGTTTTGTTGCAATCGCCTGTATTTCCTTTCTTGTTGTGACGACTTTCATCCCCGCAGCTGTATTCATTGTGTGCGCCCTCCATAAAGCACCGCAAGCTCTTCTGATTTCATCGTGTACGTATGTTTTTCTTCCGGGAACAGCCGGTTTTTCACTTCCTGTACGTACTGCGTTAACCCGTTCCGCATGACCGTATCAGCGTCGGCAAACTGTTTTACAAATTTTGCAACCCTTTCGCTGCCAAAGCGCACCAGGTCGTGGAATACGAGCACCTGCCCGTCAACAGCACGGCCTGCGCCAATGCCAATAGTCGGAATCGTCAAACTTGCCGTCACTTCTTCCGCAAGTTGCCGTGGCACGCATTCAAGGACGACCGCAAAGGCGCCGGCCTGTTCGCAAGCTTTTGCGTCTTCCAGCAGTTTTTTTGCCGCCGCGGCGGTTTTCCCCTGAACTTTATAGCCGCCGAAAATCCCGACTTTTTGCGGCGTCAACCCGATATGCGCCATGACCGGAATGCCGGCTTCCGTTAGCGCTGCAATTTTGTCCGCCACTTCAGCACCGCCTTCCAATTTAACTGCGTGCGCCCCTCCTTCCTGAATGATACATGCACTGTTTTTCAGCGCTTCATCGCGGCCCAAATGATACGACATAAAAGGAAGATCTGTTACAATAAATGTATTTTTTGCCCCGCGTTTCACCGCTTTCGTATGGTGGACCATATCGGACACCGTCACAGGGATCGTCGAATCATAGCCGAGCACCACCATGCCAAGCGAATCGCCGACAAGAATCATGTCCACACCCGCTTCTTCCGCCAGTTTCGCAGATGGATAATCGTAAGCGGTTACCATTGCGATTTTTTCTTCCATCTGCTTCATTTTGAAAAAATCCGTTGTCTGCTTCACTTTCAATCACTCCTCACCTGTCATGGAATTGACCGGATCAGAGGAAAAACAAACAATTAGAAAAATGGAGCCCTTCTTTAGACAGAAGGGCTCTCGTGTTTTTCAATTGTTCATTTCGGCCCTCTGTCCCCGTCCGATTCGGATCAAGGCAGAATCTATTTTTGTTTTGCAATTCTTGTATGGTATAGTTCCGGAATAGATACTACCCAAGTTTATTATAACAGGTTCAGCCGAATAACTCTATATTTCCCGTCCATTTGTGCCAATTTTTTAACGTTCGATTTCGATATCCGCAGAATAAATAGAGTGTATTTTTCCGTCTTCCCCCTCCAATTGCAGTACGCCTTCATCCGTAATCCCGATCGCTTTTCCCGATATATCTCCTTTTAAAGTGTGTGCGGTAATATTTTTGCCAATCACGGCCGCGTAGCTTTCCCACAATAATTTTAACGGTGCGAACCCGTTTTCGATATAAATTTTCTCGTATTTTTCCAGTCTTTCCAGAATACGCTGGACAAGCAGCGCACGTTTGATTTTTCTCCCCGATTCGATCAAAAGGGAAGTGGCAATCGGCTTTAATTCATCCGGAAATTCCGTTTCGTTTACATTGATGCCGATTCCGATAATGACCGCCTGGATTTGGTCGGTATCCGCCTGAAGTTCGGTTAAAATCCCGGTGCATTTTTTCCCGCCGATCAATATATCATTCGGCCACTTGATCTCAGGATGCACCCCCGCCGTTTCTTCGATCGCCTGGGCAACCGCAACCGCAGCGATCAACGTAAAAGGAGGCGCCCATTGCGGCGGGAGGTCCGGACGCAGCACAACGCTCATCCAGATACCTGTGTATTTTGGGGAGTACCAGGCGCGCTGTAGCCGCCCCCTGCCGCCCGTCTGTTCTTCGGCAATGACAAGCGTGCCGCCGGGGCAGCCTTCCTGCACGAGCCGATGCGCCAATTTTTGCGTCGAATCAACCGTTTCTTTGTAATAAACGGTTTTTCCGAGCCGTTTTGCTTCCAGGCCGTACTGGATTTCATTTTCTGTCACTTTATCTTCTGTGCTCTTGATACGGTAGCCTTTTTTTCGGACCGCTTCCAGCTCAAAACCTTCTTTTCGGAGTTCCTCCATATGCTTCCACACCGCAGCGCGTGAACAGTTAAGTTTTTTTGCCAGCAATTCCCCGGAAACAAAACCGCCTCCCGCTTCTGTCAGCAGTTCTAAAATTTTTTTTCTTGTGGATGTTTGCATGCAAGCCACCCCCGAATCGCATCCCACTGATTATCAACCTTTCCGGTTAACACAGCCGTTTCAATCTCGCGGAGCATCTCTTTCAGCCACGGGCCGCCTTTTTTAGAAAAGAAATCCATCAGCATTTTGCCGTCTACCGCAAGCTGGCTGCGGTCCGTAATGGGCATTTCCCGGAAAACTTTTTCGATGGCGGGCGTATGTTCCCGCCAGTCTTCCCGGCGGAGGGCGCAAAAAACGGTTTCCGCATCAACTGCTGTTTTTTTACCTGCATCATACAGCATTACCGTATCCCACGGCCGCGCCGTCCGCTTTCTAACAAATCCGAGTGTGCGCAATATCGCTTTCCGCTTCAGATTCGGCAGTTTCCATTTTCGCAGGAATGCATTTTCATCATCCGGTTCCACAGCTTTGATAAGATATACCCAAAGCTGGGATTCTGTCAATTCATTTAAAGCAGAGTTTAATGCGGGCATGAGGCGCATTTCCATCTTTTCAAGCCCCGGCAGGTAAGACAAAAGCCTTGTTTCGCATAAGAAAGCAAGCGCCTCATAAGGGCGCACGCCTTCCAATAATTTGATAAACTCCTGTGTAATCCTTTCGACGGCAATATACTTTAGCAGATGGGCATAGACTCGGATCGCCCGCTTCGTTCCGTTTTCGATCTCAAAGCCGAGCTGGCTCATAAAGCGGACGGCCCGCATCATACGGAGCGCATCTTCGCGGAATCTTTCCTCCGGCGAGCCGACCGTTTCGATCCGTTTGTCCCGGATCGCTTCTTTGCCAGAAAACGGGTCAATCAATTTTCCCGTTTTGTCCATCGCGATCGCATTCATGGTGAAATCGCGGCGCTTTAGATCAAGAAGGAGCGAATCCACATATTCAACCGACTCCGGGCGCCGGTAATCTTTATATTCCGACTCGGTCCGGAACGTTGTGACTTCGTACTGGCGCCTCCCGTACAGCACGAGCACCGTTCCGTGTTCAATCCCGACGTCAACCGTTTGCTTAAATAACGCCTTGACTTCTTCCGGTTTTGCCGATGTGGCGATATCTACATCATGCACAGGGCGCCCGAGCAAGCTGTCGCGGATCGACCCACCGACGAAAAAAGCTTCGTATCCTGCATCTTCAAGCGTTTGGATGACGGGGAGTGCTGTTTGAAATGGCGGAAGCATGTCCATCAACCTCATTTACCAATTGTTCATAAATTTCTTCATACTGTCTTAATATTTTTTTGGAATAAAATTTTTCCGTCACCGTTTTCTCCGCCGCCTTTGAAAAAGAGTCGTACAGGGCGGGATCGCGGAATAAACGGAGAGCCTTTTCGGCAACGCCTGCAATATCGCCAAGTTGGCACAGGTAGCCGTTGCGCCCGTCGTCAATCACTTCTGGAATGCCCCCGATATCGGTGCCGATGCATGGCACGCCGCAGGCCATCGCCTCAAGTGCCGCCAGCCCGAAACTTTCCTTTTCCGATAACAGCAGCATAAGGTCGCTGATCGAATAAAGTTCTTCCAGCTGGTCCTGTTTTCCTAAAAACAGCACGTCTTTTTCAATATGTAAATCCCTTACAAGCCGGGATACGACTGTCATTTCCGGCCCGTCGCCAACAAGCAGGAGCTTTGCCGGGATTTGCTCCCTCACTTTTGCAAATGCCCTGACAACATCGGGAACGCGTTTTACGGCCCGGAAGTTGGAAACGTGAATGAGCACTTTTTCCTTTTCCAAAATGCCGTATTCTTTTTTCAAATGAGACGCATTCACCCTGCGGTACACCCGTTCATCAACAAAATTATAAACCGTTGTAATCTTTTTTTGCGGCTGGATTAAATCGTATGTCTGCTGGACGAGTGCATTGGAAACCGCCGTGACTGCGTCGGACTGTTCGATCCCAAAGCGGATGGCGGAAGCAAGGGACGGGTCGTACCCGAGCACGGTGATGTCCGTGCCGTGCAGTGTCGTTACAATTTTCATGCCTATTTTCGCCATCATTTTGCCGAGAATCGCGCAAATCGCATGCGGGATCGCATAATGGACATGCATCACATCGAGTTTTTCCCTTTCCGCAACTTCGGCGATTTTGCTGGCGAGTGCAATATCATAAGGCGGATATTGGAAAACGGCATACGGGTTGACTTCGACCTGGTGGTAATAAATATTATGGTACATTTTATTAAGCCGAAACGGCACGCTTGACGTAATAAAATGGATCTCGTGTCCGTTTTCCGCAAGCAGCTGGCCGAGCTCCGCGGCAATGACGCCGGAGCCACCGACTGTCGGATAGCATGTAATCCCGATTTTCAACTTTTTCATAAATCGAGCACATCCAAATTCACGAGTAATGGCTTTTTGCTTAAAAATCCTTCCGCATATTTTACCCCGAGCTCCTTGCCAAACAACCTTTCACGGGAAACCACTGTTTCAATATAGCCGTCTGTAAGCGGGGTGCTGACGTTGTTTTTCCCATCTGAAAACTGGCTTTCATACGCATGCAGGCTTTCGATTTTCTTATCCATATAATCCGAGACATCTACGATAAAATCCGGCTGATGGGAGCCATTTACCATATAAAAATAGAGATGTTTCGGCTTATGGTAAGGAAGATCCGGATCGGAAACGTATTTCCGGATTCCGGATGAAAAGAAAGCTTCTTCGACCAGCCTGCCGCAGTTGCCGTGGTCAGGATGGCGATCTTCATGATACGGCGCAAATATCACTTCAGGCTTAAATGCACGAATCACACCTGTAATTTTCCGGATATATTCATCCAGCATAAAAAGGCCGCGATCCGGCAATTGGAGCGTCATCCTTTCTGCAACCCCGAGAGAAGCTGCCGATTTTTTTGCTTCGATTTTCCGGTTTTCGACTGTCCCGTTGGAAGACAGCTCCGCTTCCGTTAAATCGCAGATCGCAACCTTTTTTCCAAGGGATGCCCATTTGGCAATTGAAGCCGCCATGCCGATTTCGACGTCATCAGCATGTGCCCCGAATGCGAGGATATCTACCTTACCTGTCATTGTTTTCCATCTCCCGCAAGCGTCGGCCAAGAAATGCCTTCTCTTTTTAACTGTTCCATCAGAATGGAAGCCGTCCCGATATTCGTCGCCAAAGGAACCTGGTGGACATCACAAAGCCTGATCAAGGCGGAGACATCCGGTTCATGCGGCTGCGCGGTTAATGGGTCACGCAGAAAAATGACGAGATCCATTTCATTTTTTGCGATTTGCGCCCCGATCTGTTGGTCACCACCATAAGGGCCCGACTGGAAACGGTGGACGGAAAGCCCTGTTTCATCCATAATCCTTTTACCGGTTGTCCCTGTCGCGTAAAGCTTGTGTTTAACAAGCACCTCTTTATGGACCCAGGCAAACCGGACCATATCGTCTTTCTTTTTATCATGGGCGATCAGTGCAATGTTCATGTCTCTCCACTCCCCTATCAATCCAAAATATTTTCCAGGCCGTAAACGAATGTATCGAGGTTCATGACGGTTTCTACTGCAACTTTGACACCTGACATAAAAGATTCCCGGTTAAATGAATCGTGGCGGATCGTCAACAGCTGGCCGCCGCCGCCGAACAGCACTTCCTGGTGCGCAACAAGGCCAGGCAGGCGGACACTGTGGATGTGCATCCCTTCAAAATCTGCCCCTCTTGCCCCTTTCAACGTTTCTTTTTCATTCGGATGTCCTTGTGTTTTTTTCGTACGGGCCTCTGAAATCATTTGTGCCGTTTTTACGCTCGTGCCGGACGGGGCGTCCACTTTCTGGTCGTGATGCAGTTCAACAATTTCCACATCGGGGAAATATTTCGCCGCCATTTTCGCAAATTTCATCATGAGCACCGCCCCGACGGCAAAATTCGGAGCAATGATGCAGCCGATCCCTTTTTCCTCGGCAACCGCTTTTAAATCGTCGAGTTCCGCATCCGTAAACCCGGTCGTTCCCACAACAGTGCGGACACCGTACTCAAGGGCGGCTTTTGCATTGTGATACCCTGCTTTCGGCGCCGTTAAATCAATCCATACATCAGCCGGGCAATTTTCAAGGCATTCCTTGGGATCCGTATAAATCCGGACCGGTTCGCCGTCATAATCAGATACATCATTCAACAGTTTCCCGCCGTCTTTATGGTCCAAAACGCCGACCAGTTTAAAATTTTCCGTCCTTTGAACGAGCTTGACCGCCTCGCTCCCCATTTTCCCGCGCGCGCCGGCAACAATAATGCGTATTACATCCACGTCCCAACAACTCCTTTTCAATCTTTTCTCGTCCATCTATCTTTATCCCGGGTATTAAATTTATGCAACACCCGGTCATGCGCTTTTTGTAAATCAATATGTAAAGCATTCGCCATACAAATGATGACAAACTGCAAATCGCCGAGCTCTTCTTCCACCGTTTTCGGCTCTTCATCCGGTTTTTTCGACTTCTCCCCGTAATAATGGTTGATTTCCCTCGCCAGTTCCCCGAGTTCCTCCGTCAGCCTGGCCGTAAGCGCAAGCGGGCTGAAGTACCCTTCCTTAAACTGTGAGATATAATCGTCCACTTCTTTTTGCATTTGCCGCATTGTTTTGTCGTCCGTCATATCCTGACCCCCGCAATGTTTGATACTCTTCCATGTTAGCTAAAATTGGCGGATTTTACAAATGATTCATTTGCGTACAATGCGCCTTATTGCGGTTTTGATTTCTTTTAAGCTATAATGGGGACGCCGGATATGAAAAATTTGCCGGAAAAGGAGGATATGGATATGCTGAAAATCAAAAACATCTTTTTTATTTTGCTCGGGTCTGCCATTTTCGCCTTTGGCATTGTCCATTTCAATATCCAGAACCATCTGGCGGAAGGCGGGTTTACCGGGATCACGCTGCTCTTCTACTATTTATTTCATATCAATCCCTCCTATTCCAACCTGATTTTGAATATTCCCATATTTATTATTGGATGGAAACTTTTAGGAAAAAAATCGTTTTACTACACCATCATTGGCACGCTTGGGTCCTCCCTTTTTTTATGGATTTTCGGAAAAAAGCATTTCAATATCCCGCTGCACGATGATATGTTTCTCGCATCGCTTTTTGCAGGCGTGTTTATCGGCGTCGGGCTAGGTATTATTTTCCGTTACGGGGGAACATCAGGCGGCGTCGATATTATTGCGAGGCTCATATTTAAATATAAAGGCGTGGCGATGGGGAGAACGATGTTTATGTTCGACGCCTGTGTGATCACGCTGTCGCTCATTACGTACTTGCACTACCGGGAGGCGATGTATACGCTTGTTGCCGTTTTTGTCGGCTCACGCGTCGTCGATTTTCTGCAGGAAGGCGCCTATACGGCAAGAGGAGCTTTTATTATTTCGGAAAAGCATAATGAAATTGCCGAAAAGGTGATGAATCAGATGGACCGCGGCGTCACCGTTTTCCGCGGGCACGGGATGTTCACAAAGCAGGATCGCGATGTGTTGTATTGTGTTGTTGGGAAAAACGAAGTCTCCCGCTTAAAAGGCATTATCCACTCCATTGATCCCCATGCCTTTGTATCGATGATGGTCGTCCACGATGTGCTCGGGGAAGGATTTACGCTTGATGAAAACAAACAGCCGATCCAGGATTAACCGGATCATAATCGAGTAGGAGGAGGTGACTAGCCCCCGTCCTCTCACACCACCGTACGTACGGTTCCGTATGCGGCGGTTCAACCAAATAAATGACGCTTGTCACAATACTTTTCATACAGGCTTTCAGCCCTTGGTGATTCCAGTAGGAGTTACCAAGGGTTTTGTGTAATATTGGACTTTTAGAAATTCGCCAATATGCTTTCCTTGAGTTTCTCCTCAATGACCCATTTGTATCCTCTTTCAATAAACCTGTTCTGGCTCCACCCTCTTGAGGTCCCTCATGGAATTCACCACTACTTT